>NZ_JBFAMT010000002.1:0-75845 GCF_040656635.1 Actinosynnema sp. NPDC049800
GCTGTGGGCACTGTTGCGCGACAACCGGCCGTTCACAACGACAAGTTCCGCCACACCAGCGCCCACAGCCACTTGACACGGGTCATTAAGACTCGCCGAGCACCGGCGGGGCGGACTTCTTGGGCTTGCCGAAGACCTGCTCGGTCGAGCCGGCCAGCTGGACCTTCGACTTGTGCTCCTTGTCGCCGCCCTGCTGCCCGCCGGCGCCCATGCCGCCCATCATCCCGCCGCCCATCATCCCCGCGCCGCCCGTCGCCGGACCGGACGGACCACCCGCCGCCGCGGCGGCCGCCGGACGCGGGCCGGCCTCCGTGGGGCGCGGCTCGGACACACCCGTCGACCCACCAGGCTGCATCCGCTCCGGCGACTCACCGCCGGGGATCGCACCACCACCACCGGGCACACCGCCGCCGCCACCGGGCACACCACCACCGCCGCCACCCGGCACGCCGCCACCGGACCCACCGCCGGACGCGGCCGGCTTCGTCTCGGCGGGCGGCGCGGCCGGCGGCTCCGGCGCCACCGGCTTCGCGGGCGCGGTGAACGACCAGTTCTGCTCCGGGTACTTGTGCTCCATCTTCACGTCGGCGAAATCGTCCGAACCGGACACGCCGTCGCACAGCCGCAGGAACGCCTCCAGCACGTCCCGCACCGACTCGTGCAGCTCCTTCGCCGGGTCGTGCAGCTCGTCCAGCGCCTCCACCACGCGGCGGTCGCCGTCCACCGGCAACGCCGCAGCGCCGGACACCGCGTCGGCCGCCTCGGCGAACACCCGGGACATGTCCTCCACGATCCCGCGGATGCCCTCGGCGGTCTGGTCCAGCGCCTCGCCCATCGCGTGCATCGCGTCGGACATGTCGTGCCCGGCCAGGCCGACCTTCTGCATGTGGTCCACGAACGCGTCCGCGTCCTTGCCCTGCCACGCCGAGTCCAGCTTGCCCAGCGGCTTGGTCAGGTCGCGCGTCACGTGCTCGGCGACGAGCCCGGCCTTGCGCCAGCGCTCGGCCTCCTCGTTCAGGTCGTTCCAGTCGCCCAGCACGGGCGCGAAGTAGTCCGCCACGAGGTCGCGCACGCCGAGCCGCCTGCTGATCCCCGACAGGTAGTCCAGCTCCGGCCCGACCTCGGCGGCGATCTGCTTGCCGTCCTTGCCCCGCATCAGCCCAACCCCGCCCGCCGGTCGACCGCCTTGATCAACGCCACCGCGTCGTCATCCTGGGCGCCGTAGTGCTCGGCCACGTCGTGCAGGCCCTTCGCCGCCGACGTCAGCACCTCGCACGCCCGGTCGAGCTGCTGGTTGAGCAGCCCGGCGGCCCGGCCGTACGCCTCCGCGCTGCGCAGCGTCCGCCCCAGCTCGCCGAAGCTCTGGGGGCGCATCGGCGCCTCCCGCAGCTCGGACCGCGCGCGGGTCAGCTCCTCGGCCGCCTCTTCGACGCGCTTCGCGTACAGCTCCAGCCAGCGCGGGTCGACCGAAACCTGCCGCCCGCCCGCCGGCCCGCGTGTGACCTCGTTCACCCGGACACCTCCTGCACCCTCTGACGGGAACCGGCCCACGCCGGTTCCCCCAAAGGGCTCAGCATTACGGGCTCAGCCGCCCTGCTTCTTGGCCTTCTCCTCGGGCAGCAGGCCGTTGTCCTTCGGCACCTGGATCGCGTCCCAGCTGCGCGAGGCGTCGTTGCGGTTGAGCTGCGGCCCGTTGGGCAGCAGCCGCAGGATCGACTCCGGACCGGGCGCGAACCCGTCCACGCCCAGGCCGAGCGCGCCGCTGGTGGTGACGTCCGGGATGCCGTACTTCACACCGCGGCCGGTGACCAGGTGGATCGGGCCGCTGTCGAAGTCCTGGGTGGACGTCGCGCTGCGCACCACGGCCGACTTGCCCGGCGCCATCACGAACTGGCTCACGACCTCGCGGGTCGCGCCGACCTGGTTGATCTCCACCGGCACCACGTTCGACGGGATCGGCAGCGACGGCGCGAAGGTCACCTTGGTGTGCTGGGACTTGTTGTCCGAGGTCACGTTCTGCGCCTGCCAGCCGAGGCAGATCACCCGGTTGTTCTGGTTCGGGTCCAGGACCTCGGGCACGTCCGGCGGGTAGTCGGCGAAGTCGAGCTGCTCGACGGTCGGCGCGCTGTTGGTCCGCGCGATGTCCACCAGCTTCGGCTCGGCGCCCTGCGCGTAGGCCGCGCGCAGCAGGTCGGCCGCGGCCCGGCTGATCTTCTGCAGGCCGTCCTTGAGCGCCACGTGGAACTCGGAGTCCGCGCCGGAGCGGCGGACCTCGATCACGGCGCCGATCTTCAGGTTCTCGCCCTGGACGTAGGTCACGTTCTGGCCGCGGCCCGGGATGTCGGGCGCCACCAGCGGCTTCGCCTCGGGGATCGCGTTGAGCAGGCCGGTGCTGATCGCGCGCGGCTTCTTCTGGCTCAGGTTCAGCGCGGTGCGGACCTCGGCGTTGGTGAGGTCGACCTTGGCGCGCACGGTGGACGTCGAGGTGATCTTGGAGTTCACCGGCGCCTTGTAGATCAGGTACGCCTGCTTGTCGTCGGTGCCCGCGCGCACCAGCAGGGCGCGGTTGTCGTCGAGCAACTCGCCGCCGCCGCTGTACCCCGCGAGGACGGTGGTGGTGAACTTGCCCGGCGCCGACGGGTCGTTCAGCGACTCGTCCAACGTCAACGTGTCGCAGACCGACCAGTCCGACCCGATCCGGTCGGCGGGCTTGGGCAGCACGTCCGGCCCGTCGGGGATGCCGGTCAACCGGCCCTTGGGCAGCTTCGCCAGGGCCTTCTCGCTGACCAGCTTCGGTTCGCCGCCCGCGACCTGCGGCCCGGCGTTCACCTGACCCGCCGCCGCGTCACCGCCCGCGACCGCCGCCTGGCCCGTGTCCGGGTTGGACCGCTGCAGCAGCAACAGCCGCGCGGACGCGAGGTTCGTCATCGGGATCAGCGTCTTGTTCACGCCGACCGTGTGCACGACGTAGACCTGGCCCGTCTCCTTGGAGATGGCGATCTGCGTCTGGTCGTCGACCTGCGGGTCCGGCGAGAAGAAGCCGAAGATGAGGAAGCCGAGCAGTCCGATGACGCCGAGCAGGACGCCCACCGCGGTGGCACGCGAGTGCGTGCGCATCGGGTCGTGCAGCATCACCGCGTCCCTGCGCACTAGGGCGGACTGCATCCTGCGCAGCACGAAGCGGTAGGCCTGGACCTGTGACTTGGTGGTGGGTGTTGATGCCATTCTCGGCTCGCTGCTCTCCCAGTCGCGGTACGGTCTGCACGATAGCCGGACGGCGGGTGGTCCGTGTGCGGGTTGGTCAGACCCGGTCGGTCCCACCCGGCGCACGCCGACGGAAAGAGAACCAGAGCGGATGTCCGTGACCACCCCACATCCGGGCCAGCCCAACCCCGCCATGGCGCGCGCGCAGGCAGCGGGCGGCGCCGTGCGCGCCGCACTGCTCCGGGCGCGCCGCCGCACGGCGGGCGCGAGCCTGGGCTCCCTGCCGGTCGCCAACCTGGTTGTGCTCGAGGTCGGCGTCGCCGTCGGCCTGATCCTGCTGGCCGTCGGCGCCACCGGCGACGAGGTCGCGCCCGTGCCGATGTACGTCGCGGGCGGCATCGTGCTGATCGCGTTGATCATCGCGTTCACCAGGTCGCGGGGTCGCTGGCTGACCCAGTGGATCGGCCTGGTCGTGCGCTACAGCTTCCGCTCGCACGGCCGCACGGCCAAGCGCACCGGCCCGGTGGAGATGAAGCCGCCGTCGGAGGAGGAGTCCTCGGTCATCGGCCCGGACGACCCGCGGGTGGCGTTGCTGCGCCTCGCGGTGCCGGACCTGGTGGTGGCCCGGGGTGTCGACCACGAGCGCCGTCCGCTCGGCATGGCCTGGCACCAGGGCGCGTGGACCGCCGTGCTGCTGGTCGACCCGGCGCCGGGGCTGATCACCGCGGTGGGCAGCGCGCCGTCGTTGCCGCTGGGCGCGCTCGCGCCGACGTTGGAGGACCGCGGTGTGGTGCTCGACGCGATCTCGGTGATCTGGCACTGCTACCCGGGCAGCGCGGCGCTGCCGACGAACTCGCCCGCGCTCAACTCGTACATGGAGGTGCTCGGCCCGCTGCCCGCGGCGGCCCGGCGGACCACGTGGATCGCGGTGCGGCTCGACCCGCGGCGGTGCGCGGCGGCGATCCGGGAACGCGGCGGCGGCGTCGTCGGCGCGCACCGGGCGTTGATCGGCGCGCTGTCCCGCGTGCGCAACGCGTTGGAGTCGACGGGTGTGTCGATCCGGCCACTGGACCCCGACGAGCTGATCCGGGCGGGCATCTCGGCGGCCGAGCTGACCTCGGTGGCCGGGTCGAACAACTCGGTGTCGTTGCGGGAGAAGTGGTCCGGTGTGACGGCGGGTGGCGTCGGCCACGCCAGCTACGCGATCACCGGCTGGCCGTCCAAGGGCATGCGCAACAACCTGAACGCGCTGACCGGCGTGCGGGCCCTGTCCTCGACGCTGTCCATGACGATCTCGCCGAGCAGCGAGCAGGGCCAGGTCGGCCTGCGCGGCATGGTGCGGGTGAGCGCGCGGACGCCGACCGAGCTGAACCGCGCCGACGACCGGCTCAAGGCGCTGGCCGACAAGCTCGACATCACGCTGACCCCGTTGAACGGCCTGCAGGTCGCCGGGCTGGCCGCGACGCTGCCGCTCGGAGGTGTGGCGTGAGCAACTCCCGCTTGCTGGACTCGCAGAGCAAGGGCGTGGCGCCGGAGTTCCTGGTGTCGCCGCAGATGCTGGACGTGGTGAGCCCGTCGGGCGACCGCGGCGGCATGGTGCTCGGCTCCGGGTTGCAGGGCGAGCCGCTGACGATCTCGGTGCTGCGGTCCGCGCCGACGCGCATGGTCGTGGTCGGCGGGCTGTACCTGGCGCGGCAGATCGCGTTGCGGGCGATGGCGACCGGCGCGTGGATCACCATCGCGACGGGCCGCCCGGCGGCCTGGCAGCCGGTGGTGCGCGCGGCGGGCGCGGGCGCGGACGGCCGTCCCTCGCCGCTGGTGCAGCTGCGCAGGCTGAGCCCGGTGGAGCTGCCGCGCCCGTCGGAGGACAGCCCGCTGCTCGTCGTGCACGACGGCGGCCACGTGCCGCAGGAGTTGTTCCCGCCGCGCTCGCCGTGGCAGACCACGATGTACGTCCTGCCGTATTTGCACCCCCAGGCGGCGACCACCGCGAATTCCGCGGACCTCGTGCTGCTGCAACGGCTGCCGGTCGGGCAGGCCCAGTTGGCGTCCCAGATCTGGCGGCTGCCGCCGCAGATGGCGCACCAGCTCACCACGCTCAAGGACGACCAGGTGATCGCGCTCGGCACCAACCTCTGGCGGCCGTTGCGGCTGGTCACCACCCCCGGTGAGCAGCAGATCCTCGGTGCGGTCCGGCGCGGCGACTGACCCTCGCGCCACCTCGCGTGCCCCTAGGCGATTGCCCGGGGGCATGTTTTCTGTCCGGGGTCCAGTCACCCACCGCAACGATTCGTTCACAGCACGAATAAAACTGTGTACGAGCCGTTCGTCGGTTATTCCGGGCAAATTCTTGCGCCCCACCCGCAAGGCGAACTAGGAACGACTCACCGTGTCCGTTCGGTCTCGGGGGCGACGCCGACCGGACACCCACCCTGCGAAGAGGAGACCCCCTGCCATGGGAGACGTTCGCGCGTCCTGGACGAAACGGTTGGCCGGTGTCGGGCTGGCCACGGGCACGGCGTTCGCGGTCACGGCCGCACTGACCACCTTCACCTCCGCCGCCGCGGAGGGCGAGATCATCGGGCTCGCCGCGCCCAACGCGGTCAAGGACAGCTACATCGTCGTGCTGAAGGACGCGAGCACGAGCAGCGTCGCCACGTTGAGCGACAAGTACCGGGCGAACGTCAAGCACACGTACACGAACGCGCTGCGCGGCTTCTCGGCCACCATGACCGAGCTGCAGGCCCGCAGGCTGGCCGCCGACCCGTCGGTGTCCTACGTGCAGCAGGACGGCGAGGTGAAGATCTCCGCCACGCAGGCGCCGACCCCGTCGTGGGGCCTGGACCGGATCGACCAGGCCGCGTTGCCGCTGGACAACTCCTACACCTACCCGAACGAGGGTGAGGGCGTCACCGCCTACATCATCGACACGGGCATCCGGTTCTCGCACAGCGACTTCGGCGGCCGCGCCGTGTCCGGTCGCGACACCGTCGACAACGACGCCGACGCCACCGACTGCAACGGCCACGGCACGCACGTCGCGGGCACCGTCGGCGGCACGAAGTACGGCGTGGCGAAGAAGGCCAAGCTGGTCGGCGTCCGGGTGCTGAACTGCGCGGGCTCCGGCACGTACGCGGGCGTCATCGCGGGCATCGACTGGGTGACGGCGAACGCGGTCAAGCCGGCGGTCGCGAACATGTCGCTCGGCGGCGGCGCGGACGCCACGGTCGACCAGGCCGTGCGCAACTCCATCGCGTCGGGCGTGACCTACGGCCTCGCGGCGGGCAACGAGAACGGCGCGAACGCGTGCAACGTGACGCCGGCGCGCACCCTGGAGGGCATCACGGTCGGCTCCACGACCAACACCGACGCCCGGTCGTCGTTCTCCAACATCGGCACCTGCCTGGACATCTTCGCGCCGGGCTCGTCCATCACGTCGGCTTGGTACACCAACGACACCGCCACCAACACCATCAGCGGCACGTCCATGGCGACGCCGCACGTGGTCGGCGCGGCGGCCGTCTACCTGGCCGCGAACCCGACCGCCACGCCGGCGCAGGTGCGCGACGCCCTGGTCAACGGCGCGACGAACGGCGTGGTCGGCAACGCGGGCACCGGCTCGCCGAACAAGCTGCTGCGCCTGGTCGGCTCGACCACCCCGCCGCCCGGCGGCTGCGCGGCCAAGACCAACGCGACCGACGTGGCCGTGCCGGACCTGGGCACCGCGTCCAGCCCGATCTCGGTGACGGACTGCGCGGGCAAGGCCGGCACGTCGGCCACCGTCGAGGTGCACATCAAGCACACCTACCGGGGTGACGTCGTGGTCGACCTGATCACGCCGAGCGGCGCGGTCAAGCAGCTGAAGGTGCAGTCCGGTTCGGACAGCGCGGACAACGTCGACGCCACGTACACGGTGAACCTGTCGGCGGAGAACGCCAACGGCACCTGGCAGCTGCGCGTGCGTGACGCGTACAGCCAGGACACCGGCTACATCGACAGCTGGACCCTCGACCTGTAAGCGGTCACCCGGTCCAGTCGCACCACAGCGGCCCCTCACCACTTCCGCCGGTGAGGGGCCGCTTCGCGTTTCACCTGATCAGGGACGGTGTCGCCCCAGTGGGACTGTGCCAGGGTCATGATCGAGTCGATCGTGGAGGTTGGAAGCCATGTCCGCAGCGCTGAAGGAAGAAGTCCTGCCGAACCCGATGATCGGCCCGCACACCATCGAGGAATGGCTCGACCTGCCCTCCCCGGAGGACGGGTCGAGCGTCGAGCTGATCTTTGGACACTTCCACGTGAATCCCCCACCTTCCGGTGAACACCAGGTCGCCACCTACCGGCTGATCCGGCCGTTCGAGGATTCGATCTCCGCTGCCGGCCGAACCGATCTCTACGCGGTGGTGGGGGTAGGAGTGAAGATCTCCTCCACCCTGCGCACCGGCCTCATCCCGGACGTGGTGATCATGGACAGGATCCCGGCCGGCGCTTCGTTCCCCGCCGAGGCGCTGGTCCTCGCGGTCGAGGTCTGGTCTCCGGGCAACACCCGCAACGAACGGGAGGCGAAGATGATCGCCTACGCCGCCGCCGGCGTGCCGTTCGTCTGGACCATCAGCCGCAAGGGGAACGACCCCGGCCTGGAACTGACCGCACACCGGCTGCACGGCGACCGCTATCTGGCGGAGAACACCGTGAAGTCCGCCGGACCCACGACCATCACCGCCGCGCCGGTCCCGGTCACGCTCGACCTGGCAGACCTGGTCTTCTGACCCTCACACCCGCGCCGCGCACGACCGCAAAGCCTCCAGCACCCGCGGCCACGTGCAGTGGGTCGGCTCCGTGGTCCGGTTGTGCGCCGCGATCCGCAGGCGTTCCTCCCGGTCGTTCACCAGGCGCGTGATCCCCGCCGCCAGGTCGTGCGTCAGCACCCCCTCCACCCCGTCGCGCACGAAGTCCGCCACCCCCGTCCCCGGCCGCGCCACCACCGGCACCCCCGCGGTCCGCGCCTCCAGCGCCGCCAGCCCGAACGCCTCCTGCGACGCCGGGTTCACGAACACGTCCGCACCGGCCAGCAGGTGCGCCACCCCCTGCCGGTCGAGCCGCCCCGGCAGGCTCACCCACCCCATCCCGTGCCGCTCGACGTACCGCCGCAGGACGGCCATCTCCGGCCCCGCGCCGGCCAGCGTCGCCCGCAGCGGCACGTCGGCCGAGACCGCCCGCAACGCCCGCAGCAACGCCATCGGCTCCTTCCGCGCCGCGAGCCGACCCACCGACACCACGTGCACCGCGTCGTCCCGCCGCTGCCGCGGTATCCCCCGCCACGCCGACGGCACGATCCCGTTCGGCACCACCCCCACCGGCAGCCCCGGCACGACCGCGCGCACCCGCCCCGCCGCCGCACGGCTCACCGCCGCCACCGCCACCGGCGCGGCACTCCACGACGCCAGCCGGTCCAGCGCCCGGTAGCACCACTGCACCACCGGGTCCCACATGCTGTGCACCACGACCACCGTCGGCAGTCCCAGTCGCGCCGCCGACCGCACCCCCGACCACGCGAACGGCGAGATCGCGCCGACGTGCACGTGCACCAGCGACGGCGACAGCGAGGCGATCACCCGGTCCAGGTGCGACCCCGCCCGCGGGTGCACGGGCACGTCCCACGGCAGCCGCACCGCGATCCGGCGCACCGAGTACCGCTCACCCGGCGACGCGTTCCTGGTCGCCGTCACCACGTGCACGTCCTCACCGGAGCGGGCCTGCTCCGCGGCCAGTCCGGCGACTTGGACCTCGATCCCGCCCAGGCGCGGCAGGAAGCAGTCGGTCACGTGGATGATGGACAAGTGCGCTCCCGTCAAGCCGCCGAACGGACCAACTGACACTCTTGCACCCGTGAGCCGAACGTGCGTCTTCTTCCACGCCCACCCCGACGACGAAGCCCTGCTGACCGGCGGCACGATGGCGCGCCTCGCGCAGGAGGGGCACCGCGTCGTGCTGGTCGTCGCCACCGCCGGTGAACGGGGCCTGAGCGCGCACCGGTCCGACCTCGGCGCCGTCCGCACCCGGGAGGCGCACGCGTCGGCCCGCGCGCTCGGCTGCGCGCGCGTGGAGTTCCTCGGCTACCCGGACTCCGGCCTGGACGGGCGGCACGGGTTCGCCCGCGCCGACGTGGGCGAGGCCGCCGAGCGGCTGGCCGAACTGCTGCACGAGGAACACGCCGACCTGCTCACCGCGTACGACCCGCACGGCGGCTACGGGCACCCCGACCACGTCCAGGTGCACCGGGTCGGCACGCTGGCCGCCGAGCTCGCCGGCACGCCCCGCGTCTGGGAGGCGACGGTCGACCGCACGTGGCTGCTGCGCGGCCTCCGGCTCGCCCGGCTGGTCCGCGGGTTCGACCTGACCCCGTTCGAGCAGGCCTACACCGCCCGCACCGAGATCACCCACTCGGTGGACGTCCGGCGGTACGCGCACGTGAAGCGGGCCGCCATGGCCGCGCACGCCACGCAGAGGACCGGCGGCGACTCGACCCGCACCCTCGCCGCGCTGCTGAAACTGCCGCCGCCGCTGTTCAAGGTGGTCCTGGGCACCGAGTGGTACGTCGAGCGCAAACGGTTGCGGGCACGGTGAACCGCTGGTCGCGCACCGCCGCGTCGCTGGCGTCGCTCGGCCTGGCGGCGTGGCTGGTGGTCGCGCTCGTGCCCGCCGTGGGCGACGTGGCGTGGTCGGCGGTCGGCGCGCAGCTGCGCGCCGTCGGACCCGGCACCGCGCTCTGGCTGACGACGTTGTGGCTGGCCGGCCTCTGGGCCTACACCTACGTCCTCACCGGCTCCCTGCCCGGCCTGCGCAACACCCAGGCGTTCAGCCTCAACGCGGCGGGCAGCGCGATCAGCAACGTGCTGCCGTTCGGCGGGGCGGCCGGGGTGGCGGTGACGGCGGTGATGGCGTCGAGCTGGGGCCACTGCGCGCGGGCGATCACCGCGTCGGCGCTCGTCAGCGGACTGTGGAACGCGGTGTCCCGGGCCGCCCTGCCGCTCCTCGCGCTGGCCGTGCAGGGCGCGATCGTCTTCGGTGACGGCGTGCTGATCGCGGCGGTGGCGGCGGCCGGAGGGCTGGTGGCGGCCGTGGTCGTGCTGCTGCGGCTGCGGTGGCTCTGCCGGCTCCTCGGCGGCCGGGCCGCCCGGTTCCTGCTGCGGCTGCGCCGGCAGACCGGCCAGGTCGTCCGCAACGGCTGGCGGCGGATGACCCTGGGCATGCTCGCCTACCTGCTGCTCCAAGGCGTCCTGCTGTGGTGGTGCCTGGCCGCCGCGGGCGTCCACCTCGCACTCGGGCCGGCGGTGGCGGCGTTCGCGGTGAGCAGGCTGCTCACGCTGGCCGTGGTCACGCCCGGTGGTGTCGGCGTCACCGAGAACGGCACCATCGCGCTGCTGGTCGGCCTGGGCACGCCCGCCGCGCCGGCCGTCGCGGGCGTGCTGCTGTTCGCGTTCTTCACGTACCTGGCGGAGATACCGCTGGGCGGCGCCGCCTGGCTCAGCTGGTCGGCGCGCCGGGCTCGGGCGCGGTGACCGCGGAGCGCACGTTGCGGGTGACGGCGGCCCGCGCGGCGAGCTCGTCGTCGGCCGGGTAGTCGACCCGGACCAGCGACAGCCCGTGCGGCGGCGCGACCGTGACCTCGCTCGACCGCGCGGTCAGCGACAGCAGCGACGCGGGCCAGCCCACCGGCTTGCGGCCCTCGCCGACGGCCAGCAGCGCGCCGACCAGGCTGCGCACCATCGAGTGGCAGAACGCGTCCGCGGACACGTGCGCGGTCAGCACGGCGCCCTCCCGCACCCACTCCAGGCGTTGCAGCTCGCGGATCGTCGTCGCGCCCTCACGGCGCTTGCAGAACGCGCAGAAGTCCCGTTCGCCCAGCAGCAGCCGCGAGGCGGCGTTCAGCGCGTCCAGGTCAAGCGGGCGCGGCCAGGCCAGCGTGTCCAGCCGCCGCAACGGGTGCGCCCCGAAGGGTGCGTCGGTGACCCGGTACTCGTAGTGCCGGCGCAACGCGGCGAACCGCGCGTCGAACTCGGCGGGCACCACCCGTGCGGAGAACACCCGGACGTCCGCGGGCAGGGCGCGGGCCAGGCGCTTCGGCAGGCCCGCGACGTCCACCGCGGCCGGCAGGTCGACGTGCGCCACCTGCCCCGAGGCGTGCACGCCCGCGTCCGTGCGGCCGGCCACGGTCAGCTGCACGTCCTCGCGCAGCACCGTCGACATGGTGTCCTCCAGCACGCCGCACACCGTGCGGCGGTCGGGCTGGCGCGCCCACCCGGAGAACTCCGTGCCGTCGTAGGCCAGGTCCAGTCGCACACGAACGAGCCCGTCGTCCCCAGCGGGAACGACGGGCTCGTCGGTGAAGTGCGCGTCCGTCAGGACTCGTCCTTCTTGTCCTCGGCCTTGTCGTCGGCCTTCGCCTCGGCGGAAGCGTCGTCGGCGCCCTCGGCGGGCTCCTCGGCGGCGTCCTTCGTGGCGGACTCGGGCGCCTCGGCGTCCTGGTCCTGCACGTCCTCGACCTCGGTCTCGACGGCCGCGGCCTTCGGGGCCTCGTCCTTCGCGAACTTGGTCTTGCGGGCGCGCTCCGCCTCGGAGGTGACGGTCTTCTCCGCGACCAGTTCGATGACGGCCATGGGCGCGTTGTCGCCCTTGCGCGGCATCGTCTTGGTGATGCGGGTGTAGCCACCGGGGCGGTCGGCGAACTGCGGGCCGATCTCGGCGAACAGCTTGTGCACGATGTCCTTGTCGCGGATCACCTTGAGGATCTCGCGACGGTTGTGCAGGTCACCGACCTTCGCCTTGCTGATCAGCTTCTCGGCGTACGGGCGCAGCCGCTTCGCCTTGGCCTCGGTGGTCGTGATCCGACCGTGGGTGAACAGGGACGTGGCCAGGTTGGCCAGCATCAGCCGCTCGTGGGCCGGCGAGCCCCCGAGACGGGGTCCCTTGGTGGGGGTGGGCATCGAATTGCTCCTCGGATTTCTTTCTGATCCTCTGCTCCGGCCCGGCCGCTAAGCGACCTCAGAGCTGCTCGGTCTCCGCGTAGTCCTGGCCGTCGTCGTGGGTGTCCACGGCGGTGTCCGTGCCCCAGCCTTCGGCGGGGTAGTCGGACGCGGCGGCCGACGGGTCGAACCCGGGGGGGCTGTCCTTCAGCGCCAGGCCGAGACCGACGAGCTTCATCTTGACCTCGTCGATCGACTTGGCGCCGAAGTTGCGGATGTCCAGCAGGTCCGCCTCGCTGCGCGAGACGAGCTCGCCCACGGTGTGGATGCCCTCGCGCTTGAGGCAGTTGTAGGACCGGACGGTGAGGTCCAGGTCCTCGATCGGCATCGCGAACGCCGCGATGGTGTCCGCCTCGGCGGGCGAGGGGCCGATCTCGATGCCCTCGGCGTCGACGTTCAGCTCGCGAGCGAGGCCGAACAGCTCGACCAGCGTCTTACCGGCCGACGCGACGGCGTCGCGCGGCGTGATGGACGGCTTGGTCTCGACGTCGAGGATCAGCTTGTCGAAGTCGGTCCGCTGCTCGACACGGGTGGCCTCGACCTTGTAGGTCACCTTCATGACGGGCGAGTAGATCGAGTCGACCGGAATGCGGCCGATCTCGGCGCCGGCCTGCTTGTTCTGCACGGCGGGGACGTAGCCGCGACCGCGCTCGACCACGAGCTCGATCTCCAGCTTGCCCTTGCCGTTCAGGGTGGCGATGTGCAGGTCGGGGTTGTGCACGGTGACACCGGCCGGAGGCACGATGTCGCCCGCGGTCACCGCGCCCGGCCCCTGCTTGCGCAGGTACATGGTCACCGGCTCGTCCTCCTCGGAGCTGACGACCAGCTCCTTGAGGTTGAGGATGATGTCGGTGACGTCTTCCTTCACACCGGGGACGGTCGTGAACTCGTGCAGCACACCGTCGATGCGGATGCTGGTCACGGCCGCGCCGGGGATGGACGACAGCAGGGTGCGGCGAATCGAGTTGCCGAGGGTGTAGCCGAAGCCCGGCTCCAGCGGCTCGATGACGAACCGGGAGCGGGTCTCGTTGACCGCTTCCTCGCTGAGCGAGGGACGCTGGGAAATCAGCACTGGGTTCTTCCCTTCTAACCCCGACGCCCGCTATTTGACGTCGTGGAAGCCGGTCGCGGAGACCGGCAAACGCATGCGGCACACCATTCCGTGCCGCCGCGGGACCCGACTGGAGGGGCCGCGGACGGCCCCTCCAGGAGGATCACTTCGAGTAGAGCTCGACGATGAGCTGCTCGGTGACGGGCGTGTCGATCTGCGCCCGCTCCGGCAGCTGGTGGACCAGGATGCGCAGGTTGGACTGCACGACCTGGAGCCACGCCGGGATCGGCCGGTCGCCGAAGGAAGCGCGCGCGGCCTCGAAGGGCAGCGTGGGCAGCGACTTCGGCTTCACGTCGATGATGTCGAACTTCGACACCCGGAAGCTCGGGATGTTGACCTTCTGGCCGTTCACGATGAAGTGACCGTGGCTGACCAGCTGGCGGGCCTGACGACGGGTGCGCGCGAGACCCGCGCGGTACACCACGTTGTCGAGCCGGGACTCCAGGATCTGCAGCAGGTTCTCACCGGTCTTGCCGGGGCGGCGAACCGCTTCCTCGTAGTAGCGCCGGAACTGCTTCTCCAGGACGCCGTACGTGTAGCGGGCCTTCTGCTTCTCCTGCAACTGCAGCAGGTACTCGGACTCCTTGATCCGACCGCGGCCGTGCTGGCCGGGCGGGTAAGGACGACGCTCGAACGCCTGGTCCCCGCCGACGAGGTCGACCTTGAGACGGCGCGAGATGCGAGTGGCCGGTCCGGTATAGCGAGCCATGTTGTCTTACTCCTCCCCGTGCCTCAGACCCGGCGCCGCTTGGGCGGGCGGCAGCCGTTGTGGGGCTGCGGGGTCACGTCCTGGATGGTGCCGACCTCGAGGCCAGCGGCCTGCAGCGAACGGATCG
Organism: Actinosynnema sp. NPDC049800; assembly: GCF_040656635.1. Taxonomy (NCBI): domain Bacteria; kingdom Bacillati; phylum Actinomycetota; class Actinomycetes; order Pseudonocardiales; family Pseudonocardiaceae; genus Actinosynnema; species Actinosynnema sp. NPDC049800. The sequence continues at coordinate 14,175 of NZ_JBFAMT010000002.1, forward strand.
CGGTCTCCCGGCCGGAGCCGGGGCCCTTCACGAACACGTCCACCTTGCGCATGCCGTGCTCGGCGGCCTTGCGGGCGGCGTTCTCGGCGGCCATCTGCGCGGCGAACGGCGTCGACTTGCGCGAGCCCTTGAAGCCCACGTGGCCGGCGGACGCCCAGCTGATCACGTTGCCCATCGGGTCCGTGATGGACACGATGGTGTTGTTGAACGTGCTCTTGATGTGCGCCTGGCCGTGCGAGACGTTCTTCTTTTCCTTGCGCCGGACCTTCTTGACCCCGGCGCCCGTGCGGGACTTGGGTGGCATGTCTGGGTGAACTCCTACTTGTCAGAGCTGAAGACGCGAGGTCTTACTTCTTTCCGGCCTTCTTCTTGCCGGCGACGGTCTTCTTCGGACCCTTACGAGTGCGCGCGTTCGTCTTGGTGCGCTGCCCGCGGACGGGCAGGTTGCGACGGTGGCGCAGCCCCTCGTAGCAGCCGATTTCCATCTTCCGGCGGATGTCGGCCTGAACCTCGCGGCGGAGGTCACCCTCGACCTTGAAGTGGTTCTCGATGTAGTCCCGCAGCTTCGCCAGGTCGTCGTCACCGAGGTCCTTCACCCGGATGTCCGGGGAGATCTCGGTGGCGGTCAGCAGCTCCTTCGAGCGCGTCCGACCGATGCCGAAGATGTAGGTGAGCGCGATCTCCAACCGCTTTTCGCGGGGGAGGTCGACGCCAGCGAGTCGTGCCATACGGCGCTTGCTCCTAACAGTGGTGTCGCTCCAGGTCTGCTCCTCGCCCGATCCCGGGACTGACTCGCTGTGTCAGTTCCGGTCGCTCTCGCGACCGGTGTCCCGGCCCCGGCCTGGAGTCCGGGGGTGTGCCGCGCGTGGTGCTCGATGCGCGGCAGGTGCGAGGAGGCTTACTCGTGGTCGCGTCCGGTGAAGACTCGACTCGTGCTGGTCGTGCTCCGCTCAGCCCTGGCGCTGCTTGTGGCGCAGGTTCTCGCAGATCACCATGACCCGGCCGTGGCGGCGGATCACCTTGCACTTGTCGCAGATCTTCTTGACGCTCGGCTGGACCTTCACGCCTGAGCTTCTCCTGCGTCAGCCGACGCGCCCGTGCTGGGGCGCGCCGGAGGTCACTTGTAGCGGTAGACGATGCGCCCGCGGGACAGGTCGTAGGGCGAGAGCTCCACGACAACCCGGTCCTCAGGGAGGATGCGGATGTAGTGCTGACGCATCTTGCCGCTGATGTGTGCCAGGACCTTGTGACCGTTCTCCAACTCGACGCGGAACATCGCGTTGGGGAGCGGCTCGACTACGCGGCCCTCGACCTCAATGGCCCCGTCCTTCTTGCCCATGTCCTCCGCGTTTCGTGACGGTGGGTGTTACTTCTGGAGTGCGGGCACGCGGCACCCCGACTCCTCCAGGCCCTTGCGAACCCTGGCCACCTCCGGGGGAGAATCCCCGGGCATGGCGGAACCGGCGCGACGTGTGCGCCACCTGTCCATAGTACGCGGGTCAGCTCGAACGCCCAAATCGGGCCAGGTGACCGGCCAGCAGGACCAGGCCCCACGGTCCGGCGACCCAGATCCACCAGGGGTGGAGGGCCTCGCCCAGGGAGAGGCTGATGATGCCCCAGATGAGGAAGTTGACGGCGCTCGCGACGAACCAGGCGCCTGTCATCACCTTAGCCGCCGTGCCCGATCGGCCGCGCACCGGCTGTGGCGCGTGGAGCGCGTCGCGCGGCAGGTCCGCCGTCAGCGCTCCGAGCTCGGCGTACGTGCGGGCCTGGTAGACGGCGCGGGTGCGCTCGTCGAACTCGGCCAGGGTCAGCCTGCCCTCGGCGTGGGCCCGGGACAGCTCCTCGGCGACCGTCGCGCGGTCGTGGTCCGCAGCCCGGGTGAATGACTCGAACGCCTCGTTCACGTCGCCGCCTCCCCTGGTCCGCCGACCCAATTGTAACAACGTTACCGTTGAGGGTCCGTGCTCCACCAGAGGACCCCGAGCACGGCTCCCGGCGGCACGGCCACCCAGAGGAACCACGGGTGCACGAAGCCCTCGCCGCCCAGGAGGCTGACGAGCAGCCAGAGGGCGAAGTTCAGCACGCTGACGCTCAGCCAGATCGTGCCGAGCACCTTCAACGCCTTGCGCCCACCTCCCGTTTTAACCGGTTTGGGTGTCGGCAGCAACGGGGTGGGCAGCACGCCCGGGGTGGGTGACTGGGTGGGCGCGTGCACCACGTTCGGCAGGTCGACGGTGAGGGCTGCCAGCTCACCCCTGGTCTTGGCCTCCCAGGTGCGCACCACCCTGGCGTCGAACTCGGCGAGGTCGAGGCTGCCGTTGGCGTGCGCGCGGTGCAGCCACTGCTGGACCAGTTCGCGCTCGGCGTCGGAGGCCCGCATGTCCTCGGGCCGCACAGGCTGGGTCACCCGTCAATCGTGACGGGGAGTCCTTGGTCGGAACAGGGGGCTAGCCCCCGTTTGCCTGCCGCCGAACGGTAGATCCGCTGGGTGTGGCGCCCGTGCCTGGTGGGTGGTGTCTGGTGGGTGGTGCCTGGTGACGGACGGACCTCCGGGATCGGAGCCTCGAAGTCGCCGACCTTCAAAGATCAAAAGCGTCCTCGCCGGACGGGCAGATCAGCAGGATGACCCCTCGTTCAGCGATCCTGTTCCGGGTCCGTTGTTGGTCCGGGCTCCGTGTCATCCCACCGACCTCCCTCCGGGCTACCACACGTATCAAGGGGCAGCCATCAGTGAACGACCAGGCAAAGGACGCACAGCCCCCTTGACACGCGCGGTAGGGCAAAGCCAGGTCGGCGGGATGACACGAACCCCTCGCTTGGGAAAGCGAAAACCGGCACCGAGCCCATAACGACGCGCGACCCACACAACCCGCTCCGGGCCCGCCCCTCCCGGGCCACTGACACGCCCTTCCTCCCAAAGGAGGGCTTCGTGTCATCCCGCCGACCTGGCAGAGCCCTACCGCACGTGTCAAGGGGGCACATCCCCACCCAACAGGAAACACTAGGCCGGAACCGCCCCCTTGACGCGTGTGGTAGCCCGGAGGGAGGTCGGTGGGATGACACGAAACCCGGACCCACAACGGACCCGGCGCAGAACCACCGAACGGGCCGTCATCCTGCTGATCTGCCCGTCCGGCGAGGACATGCTCTTAAGGCTTTGATCTTTCCGGAGCTCTTAAGCCCCGCCCCCTCGAACGCCAAACGCCGGTGACCCGAGTACGGGCCACCGGCGCAGGAAGGCGGTTCTACAGAAATCAGTCAGCCAGCCGGCCGGAGTCAGTCGTCCAGGGCCGTCAGCACCCAGGGCCCGTCGTCGGTGATGGCCACCGAGTGCTCCCAGTGCGCGGCCCTCGAGCCGTCCGCCGTGATGACGGTCCAGCCGTCGTCCAGCTCGACCGTCCGCTCGGTCCCGAGCGTGAGCATCGGCTCGATGGCGATCGCCATGCCCACCTTGAGGCGCGGCCCCTTGCCGGGCTTGCCGTGGTTCGGCAGGAACGGGTCCATGTGCATCTTCGTGCCGATGCCGTGGCCGCCGTAGCCCTCCACGATGCCGTACTCGACCCCGTGCTCCTCGCCGGCCAGGATGGTGGCCGACTCGATCGCGAACGAGACGTCCCCGAGCCGCCCGCCGGCGACCGCGGCCTCGATGCCGGCCAGCATCGACGCGCGGGTCGCCTCGGACAGCTTCAGCTCCGCGTCCGTCACCTCGCCGACCGGCAGGGTGATCGCCGAGTCGCCGTGCCACCCGTCGAGGATGGCGCCGCAGTCGATCGAGATCAGGTCGCCCTCGGCGAGCACCTGGGTCCGGCTGGGGATGCCGTGGACGATCTGCTCGTTCACCGACGCGCAGATCGACGCGGGGAACCCGTGGTAGCCCTTGAACGACGGGATGGCGCCGGCGTCGCGGATGCTCTGCTCGGCCAGCTCGTCCAACTCGGCCGTGCTGACGCCGGCCTTCGCGTGCGACGCCAGCAGCGCCAACGTGCGCGCCACGACCAGCCCGGCAGCCCTCATGGCTTCGAGCTGGCCGCGGCTCTTGATCTCGATCATGCGGTCTCGACCAGGAACGACCCGACGCAGCGCATCGACAAGTCCACCGCTCACTTCAGGTCGCGCAACGCGCGGAGAGCGCGCTTGCTGATCTCGTCGACCTCACCGACGGCGTCGATGCTCACGACGATGTCGGCGTAGTAGTCGAGCAGCGGCGCGGTCTCCGTCCGGTACACCTGCTGGCGGTGCCGGATCACGTCTTCCTTGTCGTCCGTGCGACCCCGGGCGAGCAGGCGCTCGACCACGACGTCCTCGTCGATCCGGAACTCCAGCACCGCGTCGAGCTTCTCGCCCTCGGCCGCCAGCATCTCGCCCAGCACGCCCGCCTGGGCGGTGTTGCGCGGGAAGCCGTCGAGCAGGAAGCCGTCGGTGGCGTCCGGCTGCGAGAGCCGGACGCGCACCATCTCGTTGGTCACCTCGTCCGGCACCAACTCGCCCGCGTCCAGGTACTCCTGGACTTCCTTGCCCAGATCGGTCTGCTCGCTGATGTGGGCGCGGAACAGGTCCCCGGTGGAGATGTGCGGCACGCCGAGCTCGCGGCTGAGCGTTTTGGCCTGGGTGCCCTTGCCCGCACCGGGCGGGCCGACGAGAACGAGTCGCACTAGCGGAGGAACCCTTCGTAGTTGCGCTGCATGAGCTGGCTCTCGATCTGCTTCACGGTGTCGAGACCGACACCGACCATGATCAGCACCGCCGTGCCGCCGAACGGGAAGTTCTGGTTCTGGCCCTGACCGGTCAGGTCGAGGAACAGGTTCGGCAGGATGGCGACGATGCCCAGGTAGAGCGAGCCCGGCAGCGTGATCCGCCCCAACACGAAGCGGAGGTACTCGGCGGTGGGACGGCCCGGCCGGATGCCCGGGATGAACCCACCGAACTTCTTCATCTCGTCCGCGCGCTCGTCCGGGTTGAACGTGATGCCGACGTAGAAGTACGTGAAGAAGACGATCAGCAGGAAGTACAGCGCGATGTGCACCGGGCTGGACTGGCTCACCAGGTGCGTCGCGACGAAGCTCTCCCACCAGTTCGGCGCCGAGCCGTCGGTGGAGGCGGTCAGGCGCGAGATCAGGTCGGGCAGGTACAGCAGCGACGAGGCGAAGATGACCGGGATGACACCGGCCTGGTTCACCTTCAGCGGCAGGTAGGTCGACGTGCCGCCGTACATCCGCCGGCCGATCATCCGCTTCGCGTACTGGACCGGGATGCGGCGCTGCGCCTGCTCCACGTAGATGACGCTCGCGATGATCAGCAGGGCCGCGACGCAGACCAGGAAGAACGTCAGGCCGCCGCGGTCGAGGATGATCTTGCCCTCGATCGGGATGCGCGCCGCGATGCCGGTGAAGATCAGCAGCGACATGCCGTTGCCGATCCCCTTCTCGGTGATGATCTCGCCGAGCCACATGATCACGCTGGTGCCCGCGGTCATCACGACCACGAGGACGACCAGGTTGAAGATGCTGTCGTCGGGGATGACCGGCACTTCGCAGTTCTGGAACAGCTGCCCGCGCACGGCCAGCGCGATGATGCCCGTGGACTGCAGGACGGCGAGCGCGATGGTCAGGTAGCGGGTGTACTGGGTCAGCTTGCCCTGACCCGCCTGCCCTTCCTTCTTCAGCTGCTCGAACCGCGGAATCACCACGGTGAGCAGCTGGACGATGATGCTCGCCGTGATGTAGGGCATGATGCCGAGCGCGAAGATCGACAAGTTCAGCAGCGCGCCACCGCTGAACAGGTTGATCAGGGAGTAGATCCCCTGCTGGTCGACCGACTCGACACACTGTTTGACGTTCTTGAAGGAGACGCCCGGCGCGGGCATGGTGGCGCCCAACCGGTACACCACGACGATCCCCAGTGTGAAGAGGATCTTCTTGCGTAGGTCCGGCGTCGCGAGAGCCGAGCGGAATGCGCCGAGCACGCGAACCTCCATCAGCGTTGCCGCCCCACTGGGGTCGGCATCCTGCGGTGCCGGCTGTGTTGCCGGCACAGTCTTGCGGACATGCCGTCGACCATCGCCGACGGTGGCGGAAGCGACGGATAGCCGCGACCGACCCGGAGGGCATCCGGGTTCAGCCCGCGACTTTAACAGCCGCTTGGCCGATCGCCGTAGTCAGTCTTCCCTCACACTTCGTACCCGATCGACTACGGTCGCCGGCAAGCCCCCGAATGGATCAAGTTCGGCTGGTCGCCAGCACCCCGGCCATGCCGAGCAGGACGGCCGCCGTGCCCTTGTCCAGCCGGGCCTTGGCACGCCTGGTCAGCCCCGCCTTGCGGATACCCGCGCCCAGCGCCACGTACGCCGTGCCCGCCAGCGCCTCCGCGGCCAGGTAGACCGCGCCGAGGGTCGCGAGCTGCACCGGGATGGGGCCCCGCGCGGGGTCGACGAACTGGGGCACGAACGCGGTGAAGATCAGCAGCGCCTTGGGGTTGCTGATCGCCACCAGGAACTCCTTGCGCAGCGGAGCGCCGTTCCCGACCTGCCTCTCCCCGGTCTCCTTGGTCGTCAGGATGCGCACGGCCAGGTAGACGAGGTAGGCGACGCCGACCCACTTGATCACGGTGAGCGCGGTGTGGCTGGCGGCCAGGACGGGCCCGAGCCCCGCGACGACCGCGCCGACCATCAGGGAGAAGGCCGCAAGACGGCCCAGGAGCGCCACCACGGCCCGCAACGGCCCGTGGTGGACCCCGTGGTGCATGCCCAGGAGGTTGTTGGCGCCCGGGGTCAGTGCGACCAGCACCGAGGCGCCGAAGAAGACGGCGAGCCACATGGGTGCACGCTAACCCCGCCGCCAACCGGTTTTACGCCCTGCGCGAACACCGTCTCATCAGCGCCGCGAGCGCGCTTCCCGCGCGGCGGGACGCACCGCCCGACCGCCGGCAACCGTCAAGAACCCGGGTACGCGAACGGCCCCGGAGCGGGAGGCTCCGGGGCCGTTCGGCAGTGCTTCGCGCGTCAGAGCACGGTGGTGGTGCCACCGGCGGCGGCGATCTTCTCGACCGCGCTGCCGGAGAACTTGTTCGCCACGACGTCGACCTTCACGCCGTCCAGGTCACCGTTGCCGAGGACCTTCACGAGCTCGTTCTTGCGCACCAGGCCCGCGTTGATGAGGGCGTCCACGTCCACCCGGCCACCGTTCGGGAACAGGCGGGCGATGTCGCCCACGTTCACGACCTGGTACTCCGTGCGGAACGGGTTGCGGAAGCCCTTCAGCTTCGGCAGGCGCATGTGCAGCGGCATCTGGCCACCCTCGAAGCGCGGCGAGACGTTCTTCCGCGCTCCGGTGCCCTTCGTGCCGCGACCGGCCGTCTTGCCCTTGGAGCCCTCACCGCGACCGACACGGGTCTTCGCGGTCTTGGCGCCGGGGGCCGGACGCAGGTCATGGATCTTGATGGTCACGACTGGACCTCCTCGACGACCACCAGGTGGCGAACGGCGTGGATCAAACCGCGCACCTGCGGCGTGTCCTCGCGGACCACCGACTGGCGGATCTTGCGCAACCCCAGGGTCCGGAGGGACTCACGGTGGTTGTGCTTGGTACCGATGCTGCTCTTGACCTGGGTCACCTTGAGCTGCGCCATGGTCACACCGCCCCTGCACGGGCACGGAGCATGCCGGCGGGAGCCACATCCTCGAGCGGCAGACCGCGACGGGCGGCCACCTCCTCGGGACGCTGGAGGCCCTTCAGGGCCGCCACCGTGGCGTGCACGATGTTGATCGCGTTGTCGGAGCCCAGCGACTTGCTCAGCACGTCGTGGACACCGGCGCACTCCAGCACCGCGCGGACCGCGCCACCGGCGATGACACCGGTACCGGCCGAGGCCGGACGGAGCAGCACGACACCGGCCGCCTTCTCGCCCTGGATCGGGTGAGGGATCGTGCCCGCGATGCGGGGGACGCGGAAGAAGTTCTTCTTCGCCTCCTCCACACCCTTGGCGATCGCCGCCGGGACTTCCTTGGCCTTGCCGTAGCCGACACCGACCATGCCGTCGCCGTCGCCGACCACGACCAGCGCGGTGAAGCTGAAGCGACGACCACCCTTCACGACCTTGGAGACGCGGTTGATCGCAACCACGCGCTCCAGGTGCGGGGTCTTCTCCTGGGCCGCTCCGCCGCGGCCACCGTCACGGCGGTCGCGGCGCTCTCCGCGCTCGCCCCCGCCGCCTTCGCGACGCGTGCGTCCTGGCATCAGGCGTCCCTCTCAATTCGGTTCATGTGCATTGTCAGAACTCCAGCCCAGCCTCGCGAGCGGCATCGGCCAGAGCGGCGATCCGACCGTGGTAGGCGTTGCCGCCGCGGTCGAAGACCACCTTGCTGATCCCGGCGTCCTTGGCACGGGCGGCGGCCAGCTGGCCGACCTTCGCCGCACGGGCCTTCTTGTCGCCGTCGATCGACCGGACGTCCGCCTCGACGGAGGACGCCGCCGCGATCGTGTGGCCGGCGAGGTCGTCGATGATCTGCACGGTGATGTGCTTCGACGAGCGGTGCACGACCAGGCGCGGGCGCTCCGCCGTGCCGCTGACCTTCTTGCGGAGGCGGAAGTGACGGCGCGTCTTGGCGATGCGGCGAGTGGTCGAGATGTCCTTGCCCACCGGCTTGCGCTTCGTTGCAGTCTCGCTCATGTCACTTACCCGTCTTTCCGACCTTGCGGCGGATCTTCTCGCCCGCGTACCGCACGCCCTTGCCCTTGTACGGGTCGGGCTTGCGGAGCTTGCGGATGTTGGCGGCGACCTCGCCCACGAGCTGCTTGTCGATGCCGGCCACGGAGAACCGGGTCGGGGTCTCCACCGCGAAGGTGATGCCCTCGGGGGCCTCCACCTTCACCGGGTGGCTGTAGCCCAGCGCGAACTCCAGGTCGGAGCCCTTCAGCGCCACGCGGTAGCCGACGCCGTGGATCTCCATCTTCTTCTCGTAGCCCTGGGTCACGCCCACGACCATGTTCTGCACCAAGGTGCGCGACAGGCCGTGCAGCGAACGGCTGCGACGCTCGTCGTTCGGGCGCTTCACCTCGAGGGTGCCGTCGTCGGCCTTCTCGATGATGATCGGCTCAGCGATGTTGAGCGACAGGGTGCCCTTGGGCCCCTTGACGCTCACAGCCTGGCCGTCGATGTTCACGTCGACCCCGGAGGGGACGGTGATCGGCAGTTTTCCGATGCGCGACATTGCCTAGTCCCCCTTCCTCACCAGACGTAGGCGAGGACTTCTCCGCCCACGCCCGACTTGTTGGCCTGGCGGTCGGTCATCAGACCGCCAGAGGTCGAAATGATCGCGACGCCCAGACCGCCCAGCACCTTCGGCAGGTTGGTCGACTTCGCGTACACGCGCAGGCCCGGCTTCGACACGCGGCGGAGGCCGGCGATGCTGCGCTCCCGGTTCGGGCCGTACTTCAGCTCGATAACCAGGTTCTTGGCCACGTCGCCCTGCTCATCGCGGTAGCTCGCGATGTAGCCCTCGCGCTTGAGGATCTCGGCGATGTTGGCCTTCAACTTCGAGTGCGGCATCACGACCTTGTCGTGGTAAGCCGAGTTCGCGTTCCGCAGACGCGTCAACATGTCTGCGATCGGGTCGGTCATCGTCATGGTGACCTGGTCAACCTTTCTCGCTGCGGTTCCCCAGCCAGGGTCCGAGCCGGCGTTGCGGCCGGCTGGTCGTGGACGGGCCTACAGCGAAGTGATGAGACTAGAAAAACCTGCCGCCGAGCCGGACTTACCAGCTGGACTTGTTCACACCGGGCAGCTCGCCCCGGTGCGCCATCTCGCGGAGGCAGATCCGGCACAGGCCGAACTTGCGGAACACCGAGTGCGGGCGACCGCAACGCTGGCAGCGGGTGTAACCCCGCACCTTGAACTTCGGCTTGGCCGCGGCCTTGTTGATCAGCGCCTTCTTGGCCATGATCAGTTCTCCTTGAACGGGAAGCCCAGGAGCTTCAGCAGCGCCCGGCCCTCTTCGTCGTTGGTCGCGGTCGTCACCACGGTGATGTCCATACCGCGGGGGCGGTCGATGGCGTCCGGGTCGATCTCGTGGAACATCGACTGCTCGTTGAGGCCGAACGTGTAGTTCCCGTTGCCGTCGAACTGCTTGCCCGACAGACCGCGGAAGTCGCGGATGCGGGGCAGCGCGATCGTCAGCAGCCGGTCCAGGAACTCCCACATGCGGTCGCCGCGCAGCGTGACGCGCGCGCCGATCGGCATGCCCTCGCGCAGCTTGAACTGCGCGATGGACTTGCGGGCCCGGCGGACCTCGGGCCGCTGGCCCGTGATGATCGACAGGTCCTTGACGGCGCCCTCGATCAGCTTGCCGTCGCGGGCGGCGTCGCCGACACCCATGTTGACGACGACCTTCACCACGCCCGGGATCTGCATGACGTTGGCGTACTCGAACTGCTCGCGCAGCGAGGCGACGATCTCCTCGCGGTAGCGAACCTTCAGCCGCGGCAGCGTCTTCTCAACGGTGGTCATCAGATGTCCTTCCCGTTACGACGGGAAATGCGGACCCGCTTGCCCTCGTCGTTCGTCCGGTAGCCCACACGGGTCGGCTTGCCGTCCGCGTCGACCACCATCACGTTGGACACGTGGATGGGGGCCTCCTGCGTCACGATGCCGCCCGACTGCGCGCCGCGCTCGGTCTGCGAGATCCGGGTGTGCTTCTTGATGCGGTTGACGCCCTCGACCAGGACGCGGCTCTCAGCGGGGTAGGCCTGGATGACCTTGCCGCGAGCGCCCTTGTCCTTGCCGGCGATTACGACGACCGTGTCGCCCTTCTTCACCTTCATGGTCAGAGCACCTCCGGCGCCAACGAGATGATCTTCATGAACTTCTTGTCGCGCAGCTCCCGACCGACCGGGCCGAAGATGCGGGTGCCCCGCGGCTCGTTGTCGTTCTTGATGAGCACCGCGGCGTTCTCGTCGAACCGGATGTAGGAGCCGTCGGGACGACGCTTCTCCTTCACGGTCCGGACGATGACCGCCTTGACGACGTCGCCCTTCTTGACGCCGGCACCCGGGATGGCCTGCTTCACCGTCGCGACGATGATGTCCCCGATGCCCGCGTAGCGGCGGCCCGAGCCACCGAGAACACGGATGCAGAGGATTTCCTTCGCACCGGTGTTGTCGGCGACGCGCAGCCGCGACTCCTGTTGGATCACTTACCTGCTCCTTGACCATTCCTGGCCCGCCAGATTTCCGACCTGACGGGCTCGGTCGTACGACTGGCTACTTGGCCTTCTCGAGGACCTGCACGAGGCGCCAGCGCTTGGTGGCCGACAGGGGCCGCGTCTCCATCAGCAGGACGCGGTCGCCGACGCCGGCGGTGTTCTGCTCGTCGTGCGCCTTCACCTTGGTGGTGGAGCGCATGACCTTCGAGTACCGGCGGTGCTTCTTGCGGTCCTCGACCGCCACCACGATCGTCTTGTCCATCTTGTCGGACACGACGTAGCCCTCGCGGACCTTGCGGTCGTTGCGAACCTCGGTAGTCACTTCGTTGTTCTCGCTCATGCCGCACCCTCACCAGTGGAAACCGCGTCGGGAGAGGCCGAGAGGCCCAGCTCCCGTTCCCGCATCACGGTGTAGATCCGGGCGATCTCGTGCCGGACCGTGCGCAGGCGGCGGTTGTTGTCGAGCTGCCCGGTGGCCATCTGGAAGCGGAGGTTGAACAGCTCCTCCTTCGCCTCCCTCAGGCGCAGCACGAGCTCTTCCTCGGTGAGCTCACGCAGCTCGGAAGCGGTGGTACCCGCTGCCATCAGAACTCACCACCCTCACGCGTAACGATGCGGCACTTCATCGGGAGCTTGTGGATCGCGCGACGCAGCGCCTCGCGGGCCACAGCCTCGTTCGGGAAGCTCATCTCGAAGAGCACCCGACCCGGCTTGATGTTGGCCACCCACCACTCCGGCGAACCCTTACCGGAACCCATGCGGGTCTCGGCGGGCTTCTTGGTCAGCGGGCGGTCCGGGAAGATGTTGATCCAGACCTTGCCACCACGGCGGATGTGCCGGGTGATCGCGATACGAGCCGACTCGATCTGCCGGTTGGTCACGTAGGCGGGCTCCAGAGCCTGGATGCCGTACTCGCCGAAGGTGACCCTCGTGCCGCCCTTGGCAGCACCGGACCGTCCGGGGTGGTGCTGCTTGCGGTGCTTAACCCTGCGCGGGATGAGCACGACTCAGCCCTCCGTCTTCTCTTCGGTCGGTGCGGCGGCCTGGTCGCCCGCAGCGGCCCGGCCGGCCTCGGTGCTCGTCGCGGTGGTGCCGCTGGCGCCGGAACGACGCGCCCGGTTCGGGCGGTCGGCGCGGTCGCGGCGCGGTGCGCGGTCGGCCGCCGGGGCGGCGTCACGCTCGCGCTTGGCGCTGATGCCACCGACGATGTCGCCCTTGTAGATCCACACCTTCACGCCGATCCGGCCGAACGTGGTGCGGGCCTCGAAGAAGCCGTAGTCGATGTCGGCACGCAGCGTGTGCAGCGGAACCCGGCCATCGCGGTAGTGCTCGGAGCGGGACATCTCGGCGCCGCCGAGACGGCCGCCGCACTGCACGCGGATGCCCTTCACCTGGGGCGAGCGCATGGCCGACTGGATGGCCTTGCGCATCGCGCGGCGGAACGCCACCCGGTTGGACAGCTGCTCGGCCACGCCCTGCGCGACCAGCTGGGCGTCCGACTCGGGGCTCTTCACCTCGAGGATGTTGAGCTGCACCTGCTTCTTGGTGAGCTTCTCCAGCTCACCGCGGATGCGGTCGGCCTCGGCGCCGCGGCGGCCGATGACGATGCCCGGCCGGGCGGTGTGGATGTCGACGCGGACCCGGTCACGGGTGCGCTCGATCTCCACCTTCGAGATGCCGGCGCGCTCCATGCCCTTGGACAGCAGCTTGCGGATCTTGACGTCCTCCGCCACGTACTCCGCGTACTGCTTGTCGGCGTACCAGCGGGACTTCCAGTCCGTGGTGATACCAAGTCGGAAGCCGTGCGGGTTGATTTTCTGGCCCACTACCGAGCCCCCTTCCTGTCAGCGCCGGCCTTCGCGCTGGTCTTCTTCGGACGGCTCTCCACCTCGACGGTGATGTGGCTCGTCCGCTTGCGGATCCGGTAGGCGCGGCCCTGGGCGCGCGGGCGGAACCGCTTGAGGGTCGGGCCCTCGTCCACGTAGACCTTCGACACCCACAGGGTGTCGGGGTCCAGGGACAGGTTGTTCTCGGCGTTGGCCACGGCGCTCTGCAGCACCTTGCGGACCGGCTCAGATGCCGCCTGCGGCGCGAACTGGAGCACGGCCAGGGCCTCGCTGGCGCTACGACCCCTGATGAGCTCGACGACGCGACGCACCTTCATGGGCGTGTCACGGACGTAGCGAGCCCGAGCCACGGCGCGCGGGAACTCCGGCGCTTCGGCTTCGTTACGGGCGTTCATCGCTGCTTCCCCTTGCTCTTCCTCTAGTTCGTCGCCTAGCGACGGCGCGACTTCCGGTCGTCCTTGATGTGGCCCTTGAACGTGCGGGTCGGGGCGAACTCGCCGAGCTTGTGCCCGACCATCGCCTCCGAGACGAACACCGGCACGTGCTTGCGGCCGTCGTGCACCGCGATCGTGTGGCCCAACATGTCGGGGATGATCGTCGACCGGCGGGACCAGGTCTTGATGACGGTCTTCTTGCCCGACTCGTTGAGGGCGTCCACCTTCTTGAGCAGGTGGTCGTCCACGAAGGGGCCCTTCTTAAGGCTGCGAGGCATCCTTCACTCCCTCCCTGCTCAGCGCTTCTTACCGGTGCGACGACGCCGGACGATGAGCTTGTCGCTTGGCTTACGGCGGCGGGTGCGACCCTCGGGCTTACCGGCCGGGTTCACCGGGTGGCGACCACCGGAGGTCTTGCCCTCACCACCACCGTGCGGGTGGTCGACCGGGTTCATGGCGACACCACGCACGGTGGGCTTCTTGCCCTTCCAGCGCATGCGGCCGGCCTTGCCCCAGTTGATGTTCTGGTGCTCGGCGTTGCCGACCTCGCCGACCGTGGCGCGGCACCGGACGTCCACGTTGCGGATCTCGCCCGAGGGCATCCGCAGCTGGGCGTAGGGGCCGTCCTTGGCGACGAGCTGCACGCTGGCGCCCGCGGACCGGGCGATCTTCGCGCCGCCGCCGGGGCGGAGCTCGATCGCGTGCACCACGGTGCCGACCGGGATGTTGCGCAGCGGCAGGTTGTTGCCCGGCTTGATGTCGGCCTTGGGGCCGTTCTCCACCATGTCGCCCTGCTGCAGCTTCGACGGGGCGATGATGTAGCGCTTCTCGCCGTCGAGGTAGTGCAGCAGCGCGATGCGCGCGGTGCGGTTGGGGTCGTACTCGATGTGAGCGACCTTGGCCGGCACGCCGTCCTTGTCGGTGCGGCGGAAGTCGATGAGGCGGTACGCCCGCTTGTGGCCGCCGCCCTTGTGCCGCGTCGTGATCTTGCCCGACGCGTTGCGGCCACCGCGGCCGTGCAGCGGGCGGATCAGCGACTTCTCCGGCGTCGTCCGAGTGATCTCGGCGAAGTCGGAGACGCTCGCACCGCGACGACCGGGGGTCGTCGGCTTGTACTTGCGAATGCCCATCTCTACGCAGTCCTCGTCGTCATCAGGCGGCCGGGCCGCCGAAGATCTCGATCGGCTTGCTCTCGGCGGACAGCGTCACGATGGCGCGCTTGGTGTCCTTGCGCTTGCCATAACCGGTCCGGGTCCGCTTGCGCTTGCCCTGGCGGTTGAGCGTGTTGACGCTGACGACCTTGACGCCGAAGACCTTCTCCACGGCAATCTTGATCTGGGTCTTGTTCGAGCCGGGAGCCACCACGAAGGTGTACTTGTTCTCCTCGAGCAGCCCGTAGGACTTCTCGGAGATGACCGGCGCGAGCAGGATGTCCCGGTGGTCGGGGATCACTTCGCGGCCTCCTCGTCGACCTCGGACGACTCGGCGGTGGCCTCGGCGGAGCCCTGCCCGTGCTGGGCCTTGCTCGCCAGGAACACGTCGAGCGCGTCCTTGGTGAACACCACGTCGTCGTTGACCAGCACGTCGTAGGTGTTGAGCTGGTCCGGCGCGATGATGTGCACGTGCGGCAGGTTGCGCAGGCTGACCCACGAAACCTCGTCGGTGCGCAGCAGCACGGCCAGCACGCGACGAGCCTCGGTCACGGACTCCAGCACCTTGCGGGCGGCCTTGGTCGACGGCGTGTCGCCCTCGACGAAGCTCGTCACCACGTGCACCTGCTCGGCGCGCGCCCGGTCGGAGAGGGCGCCACGCAGGGCGGCGGCCTTCATCTTCTTGGGGGTGCGCTGGCTGTAGTCACGCGGCTGGGGGCCGTGGACGACGCCACCACCGGCGAACTGCGGCGCGCGGGTCGAGCCCTGACGGGCGCGGCCGGTGCCCTTCTGCCGGTACGGCTTCTTGCCACCACCGCGGACTTCACCGCGGGTCTTGGTGGCGTGCGTGCCCTGGCGGGCCGCGGCCAGCTGGGCCACGACGACCTGGTGCAGCAGGGCCACGTTCGCCTGCGCGTCGAAGATCGCGGCAGGCAGCTCGACGGAGCCGTCGGCCTTGCCCGCCGGGGTGCGGATCTCAACGGAAGTCATGATCAGGCACCACCCTTCGCAGCGGTCTTGATGAACACGGTGCCGCCCTTGGGACCGGGCACGGCGCCCTTGATGAGCAGCAGGCCGGACTCGGCGTCCACGCGGTGCACCTTGAGGTTCTGGGTGGTCACCCGCACGTTGCCCATCCGACCCGCCATGCGCAGGCCCTTGAACACGCGGCCGGGCGTGGCGCAGCCGCCGATGGAACCCGGCGAGCGGTGCTTGCGCTGGGTGCCGTGGCTGGCGCCGAGGCCCTTGAACCCGTGGCGCTTCATGACACCCGCGGTGCCCTTGCCCTTGCTGGTGCCGACCACGTCGACCACCACGCCGGCCTCGAAGACCTCGGCGGTGATTTCCTGGCCGACCGTGTACTCGGACGCATCCGTGGTGCGCAGCTCCGCCAGGTGGCGGCGGGGCGTGACGCCCGCCTTGGCGTAGTGGCCCGCGACGGGCTTGTTGACCTTGCGCGGGTCGATCGCGCCGAAGGCCAGCTGCACGGCCGAGTAGCCGTCGATTTCCTGGGTCCGAACCTGGGTGACCACGTTCGGCTCGGCCTTGACGACGGTCACCGGAACGATCCGGTTGTTCTCGTCGAAGACCTGAGTCATGCCGAGCTTGGTGCCCAGGAGGCCCTTAACCTGCCTGTCAGACATGGGTCTCGTTACTCTCCGCCCCAAATGGGATCAACACTGCCGCGTCCAACGCTTACTGGATGTTGACGTCGACGCTCGCCGGCAGGTCGATGCGCATGAGCGCGTCCACCGTCTTCGGCGTCGGGTCGAGGATGTCGATCAGACGCTTGTGCGTGCGCATCTCGAAGTGCTCGCGCGAGTCCTTGTACTTGTGCGGCGAGCGGATGACGCAGTAAACGTTCTTCTCAGTGGGCAGCGGCACAGGCCCGACGACCCGAGCGCCGGTGCGCGTCACGGTCTCGACGATCTTGCGCGCGGACGCGTCGATCGCCTCGTGGTCGTAGGCCTTGAGCCGGATGCGGATCTTCTGTCCCGCCATGATGGCTTGCCGTTCCTCTGCTTCTAGTACCGCTGCGGTGCGGGCACCTTGCACGAGGTCACGGGACCTCCGGCGCGCTCCGCCCCCTATTCAGGATTGACACCGAGCGGTGTCACGGTGCCCGGTCCACGCGGTCGGGCGTGTCGCGCCCAACGCTTAGACCGGTCCCACTACGAAACGTGTGGGATTGACTCGCACGTTCACAAAATCGATCAAACCCCGCTCGTGACGGGGCGGCCGAGTCCAGACTCGAACCGGCCGCCCCGACGAGCAACCCGTCAATGGTCGCACACGCGGGTGCGCAGACCAAATCGGGGGGTGAGAATTAGAGCCAGGTCACTTGATGATCTTGGTGACCGAGCCCGCGCCGACGGTGCGGCCACCCTCGCGGATGGCGAACCGCAGGCCCTCGTCCATGGCGATCGGCTGGATCAGCTTCACGCTCATCGACGTGGTGTCGCCCGGCATGACCATCTCGGTGCCCTCGGGGAGGGTCACGACGCCGGTCACGTCCGTGGTGCGGAAGTAGAACTGCGGGCGGTAGTTGTTGAAGAACGGCGTGTGGCGGCCACCCTCGTCCTTCGACAGGATGTAGACCTGCGCCTCGAACTCGGTGTGCGGGGTCGTGGTGCCCGGCTTCACGATCACCATGCCGCGCTCCACCTCCTCGCGCTTGATGCCGCGGAGCAGCAGCGCGGCGTTGTCGCCCGCGCGGCCCTCGTCGAGGAACTTCTTGAACATCTCGATCGAGGTGACCGTCGTCTTCTTCGAGGTCTCCTTGATGCCGACGATCTCGACCTCTTCGTTGACCTTGATGATGCCGCGCTCGATGCGGCCGGTCACCACGGTGCCACGACCGGTGATGGTGAACACGTCCTCGACCGGCATCAGGAACGGCCGGTCGACCTCGCGCTCGGGCTCCGGGATGTTCTCGTCCACGGCGTCCATCAGGCCGATGAGCTTCTCGCCCCACTCGGCGTCGCCCTCCAGCGCCTTCAGCGCGGAGACGCGGACGACCGGCAGGTCGTCACCGGGGAACTCGTACTCGGAGAGCAGCTCGCGGACCTCGAGCTCGACGAGCTCCAGGATCTCCTCGTCGTCCACCATGTCGGCCTTGTTCAGGGCCACCACGATGTAGGGCACACCGACCTGGCGGGCCAGGAGCACGTGCTCCTTGGTCTGCGGCATCGGGCCGTCGGTCGCCGCGACCACCAGGATGGCGCCGTCCATCTGCGCCGCACCGGTGATCATGTTCTTGATGTAGTCGGCGTGACCGGGGCAGTCGACGTGCGCGTAGTGGCGCTTGTCGGTCTGGTACTCGATGTGGGCGATCGAGATGGTGATGCCGCGCTGCTTCTCCTCCGGCGCCTTGTCGATCTGGTCGAACGGCGTGAAGGGGTTCAGGTCCGGGTACTTGTCGTGCAGGACCTTGGAGATCGCCGCGGTCAGCGTCGTCTTGCCGTGGTCGATGTGACCGATGGTGCCGATGTTGACGTGCGGCTTCGTCCGCTCGAACTTCGCCTTCGCCACTGGATTGTCCTCCTGGACTTCTATTGCTTAGCCCGGCGGGCGGATTGCCGCCCGCCGGGCGTCACGTCAGGGTCGGTTGTGCGGACCCCGGGGCATCCCCCCGGAGAGCCCGCGTGGTGCTGCGGTGCTCCGGTTGGGGTTACTCGCCCGTAGCCTTCGCGATGATCTCCTTCGCGACGTTCGCGGGAACCTCGGCGTAGGAGTCAAAGGTCATCGAGTAGTTCGCGCGACCCTGGGTCCTGGACCGCAGGTCGCCGACATACCCGAACATCTCCGACAGCGGGACCAGTGCCTTGACGACACGGGCGCCGCTGCGCTCCTCCATGGCCTGGATCTGGCCACGGCGGGAGTTCAAGTCGCCGATCACGTCGCCCATGTAGTCCTCGGGCGTGGTGACCTCGACCGCCATCAACGGCTCGAGGATCGCCGGGCTCGCCTGGCGAGCGGCTTCCTTGAGCGCCATGGAGCCCGCGATCTTGAACGCCATCTCCGACGAGTCGACCTCGTGGTAGGCGCCGTCGACCAGCGTCAGCTTGACGCCCACCAGCGGGTAACCCGCCAGCACGCCGTACTGCATCGCGTCCTGGGCGCCCGCGTCCACCGACGGGATGTACTCCCGGGGGATGCGACCACCGGTGACCGCGTTGACGAACTCGTAGAGAGCGCCGTCCTCGGTCTTCTCCAGCGGCTCCAGGTCGATGAGGACCTTCGCGAACTGGCCGGAACCACCGGTCTGCTTCTTGTGGGTGTAGGAGTACTTCTCCACCTTGCGGCGGATCGTCTCCCGGTACGCCACCTGCGGCTTGCCGATGTTGGCCTCGACCTTGAACTCGCGGCGCATGCGGTCCACCAGGATGTCCAGGTGGAGCTCGCCCATGCCGGCGATGATCGTCTGGCCGGTCTCCTGGTCCAGGTTGACCCGGAACGTCGGGTCCTCCTCGGCCAGCTTCTGGATCGCGGTGCCCAGCTTCTCCTGGTCGGCCTTCGTCTTCGGCTCGATCGCCACCTGGATGACCGGCTCGGGGAAGGTCATCGACTCCAGCACGATGGGCGCCTGCGGGTCGCAGAGCGTCTCACCGGTGGTGGTGTCCTTCAGGCCGATGACGGCGTAGATGTGGCCCGCCATGGCCTCTTCGACCGGGTTCTCCTTGTTGGCGTGCATCTGGAAGATCTTCCCGATGCGCTCCTTGCGGTCCTTGGTCGAGTTGATGACCTGGGTGCCGGAGGCCACCTTGCCCGAGTAGACCCGGATGTAGGTGAGCTTGCCGAAGAACGGGTGCGCGGCGATCTTGAACGCGAGCGCGGCGAACGGCTCGTCGGTCTTCGGCGCGCGGAAGGCCGGCGTCTCGCCGTCCTGCAGCGTGCCCTCGACCGGCGGGAGGTCCAGCGGGGCCGGCAGGTAGTCGATCACCGCGTCGAGCATGGGCTGGACGCCCTTGTTCTTGAACGCCGAGCCGCACAGCACCGGGTACCCGGCGCGGTTCTTGACGATCGCGCGGATGCCCGCCTTGATCTGCTCGACGGTGAACTCCTCGCCGCCGAGGTAGGCCTCCATCAGGGCGTCGTCGGTCTCGGCGACGGCCTCGATCAACTGCTCGCGGTACTCGGCGGCCTTCTCGGCGAGGTCGGCCGGGATCTCCTCGACCGTGTAGTCCTCACCCTTCTGGACCTCGCCGCGCCAGGTCAGCGCGCGCATCTCGACCAGGTCGATGACGCCGATGAAGTCGCTCTCCGACCCGATCGGGAGCTGGATCGGCAGCGGCTTCGCGCCCAGGCGGTCCTGGATGGTCTTCACGGTGAAGTAGAAGTCCGCGCCGAGCTTGTCCATCTTGTTGACGAAGCAGATGCGCGGGACGTCGTACTTGGTCGCCTGGCGCCAGACCTGCTCGGACTGGGGCTCGACGCCTTCCTTGCCGTCGAACACGGCAACGGCACCGTCGAGGACGCGGAGGTTGCGCTCCACCTCGACGGTGAAGTCGACGTGGCCCGGCGTGTCGATGATGTTGATCTGGTGGTTCTTCCAGAAGCAGGTCGTCGCGGCCGACGTGATCGTGATGCCGCGCTCCTGCTCCTGCTCCATCCAGTCCATCACCGCGGCGCCGTCGTGGACCTCGCCGATCTTGTAGCTGATCCCGGTGTAGAACAGGATCCGCTCGGTCGTCGTGGTCTTGCCCGCGTCGATGTGGGCCATGATCCCGATGTTGCGGACCTTGGCCAGGTCGGTGAGCACGTCCTGTGCCACGGGTGTCTTCCCCTGTCTTGAGCTAGCTGGTAGCAGGCTCACTAGGGCTGGGAGGCGCCAGGCGGGCGGCTCGGGCTGCCCGCCTGGCGTCACGTCACCAGCGGTAGTGGGCGAAGGCCTTGTTCGACTCGGCCATCTTGTGCGTGTCCTCGCGGCGCTTGACGCTCGCGCCCAGGCCGTTGCTCGCGTCGAGCAGCTCGTTCATCAGGCGCTCGATCATGGTCTTCTCACGGCGCTGCCGGGAGAAGGTGATCAGCCAGCGCAGCGCGAGCGTGGTCGAGCGGCCCGGCTTCACCTCGACCGGCACCTGGTAGGTGGCGCCACCGACGCGGCGGGACTTCACCTCGAGCGCGGGCTTGACGTTGTCCAGGGCGCGCTTGAGCGTCACCACCGGGTCGGTGCCCGTCTTGTCGCGGGCGCCTTCGAGGGCGCCGTACACGATCCGCTCGGCCACGGAGCGCTTGCCGTCGACCAGCACCTTGTTGATGAGCTGGGTCACCAGCGGAGAGCTGTAGACCGGGTCGGAGATCAGCGGCCGCTTCGGGGCCGGTCCCTTGCGGGGCATCAGCTCTTCTCCTTCTTCGCGCCGTACCGGCTGCGAGCCTGCTTGCGGTTCTTCACGCCCTGCGTGTCGAGCGAACCGCGGATGATCTTGTAGCGGACACCGGGGAGGTCCTTCACACGACCGCCGCGCACGAGCACCATCGAGTGCTCCTGCAGGTTGTGGCCCTCACCGGGGATGTAAGCCGTGACCTCGATACCGCTCGTGAGCTTCACGCGGGCGACCTTGCGCAGCGCCGAGTTCGGCTTCTTGGGCGTGGTCGTGTAGACGCGGGTGCACACACCGCGCCGCTGCGGGCTGCCCTTGAGCGCCGCGGTCTTCTGCTTGGCGACCTTGTCCTGCCGGCCCTTGCGGACCAGCTGCTGGATCGTTGGCATACGCCGGCTGCTTCTTCCCTTTACGTGCCCGCCGCGTGGGCGACGAGCCCTGTTTACTTGGTCCCTCTCTGCACCCGAGGTCGGGCGTGTCGCCGCTCTCGGCAGTACCGAAAGTGCTACACAGCGCCCCAGGTCCGCAGGCGACATCCCAGGATGCCCCTACGCGTGGAGGTCACCGCGGCCGGCTTTCCAGCACCACTGGCGCGTAGGCACGCGGAGCGGCCCGACATGGGTCGGGCACGAGTACCAAAGATACCCCGCCTGGTTCCCACGGGTCAAAACGGATCCGCTGCCGCGCCTGGTCGGGCGGACGCGCGCCGCCCGCCGATCAAGTTCGGGGGTGGTTTTGTGGCGGTTCTCGCAACCGTTCGCTCGAAGGGACCGGCCGCAGGACCGAGGAGCGACTCACGGGTTATCAGAACATGAATAGGCGGACGGCGCAGGTCGGAGTGGCCACCCATTCACTCGTTCGGGTGGAAGTGCGCCCGTCGCGACCGCGGCCGGGGCCGGGCCGGCGGCCGGTCACACTGGTCGGGTGAACTCCGAACTCATCGCGGGCATGGCCGCGCTGGTGGCGGCCGACGCCTCGCCCGAGGTGCTCGCGGTGCGCGGCGACGTGGTGGTGGTCCGGGTCGCGGACGTGGTGCTCAAGGCGCACGAGCGGGGCACGGACCTGGCCGTGCTCACCGAGCGGCTCCGGCTGGCGGCCGACCCGCGGCTGGGCGAGCTCCTGCTCGCGCCGCGCTCGGCGCCCGCGGTCGTGCTGGGGCGGGCCGTGACGGCGTGGCCGATGGGCACGCCGGTGCCCCAGAGCGAGCCCGAGGACCTGCCCATGGAGGCGGCGGGGCGGATGCTGGCCGCGCTGCACCGGTTCACCGCGGCGGACTTCGCGCCGCCCGTGCCCCTGGCCGGCGCCCGGCCCCGGATGGAACGGGCGGTGCGCGAGCTGACCCTCGCCACGCCGGCGGCCGACCTGGTGCGGCGGGCGTTCGCGACGTTGCCGGAGTTCGGCGACGGCGGCGTCACGCTCATCCACGGCGACTGGCACCTCGGCCAGCTGGTGTGGCGGGACGGGTACCGGCTCATCGACGTGGACGACCTCGGCGTGGGTGATCCGGCGTGGGATCTGGCGCGGCCGGCCGCGCTGCACGCGGCGGGCGTGCTCGACGCCGACGCGTGGGGGCGGCTGCTCGGGGCGTACCTGGACGCGGGTGGCGCCGGCGTGCCGCGGGACGACCCGTGGTCGGTGCTGGAGGCGCCCGCGCGCGCACTGGTCGTGCAGATGGCGGCCCGTGCCCTTTCCGCTGCGGAGCGCGACGGGACGGAGTTGAACGACGCTCAAGAAGCGCTGATCGACGCGTGCGCGCGGATCGTGTCGACACACGAACCCATTCGGCGCGGCTAATATCGGGACCATCGCGTCAAGAGCAGGAGGCTCACACGATGCAGTGTCCCAAGTGTCATGCGAACATGCGCACCTTCGACCGCATGGGCGTGCACATCGAGCAGTGTGATGGCTGCCGCGGGGTCTTCCTCGACTACGGCGAGCTGGAGGCCATCACCCGGCTCGAGCAGCAGATGGCTCCCCCGCCCCCGCCGCCCGTCGCGCCGCAGCCCGCTCAGGTCCACTACGTCCAGCAGCCGGCCCCGCAGCCGGGCTGGGGCTACGGCGGTGGTGGTCACTACGGGCACCGGAAGCACCGTGGCCTGGGCGGGTTGTTCTTCTCGTCCTGATCCTCGTGGTGGTGGCCCCGCGCCGATGGTGCGGGGCCACCGTTGTCACTACCGGAAAACAGAGTGATAATCGGTAGTGACCCGAGGAGGTCCCGTCATGTCCGTCGCCACGGAGGCTGCGCAGATCCGCGACCTGTTCGACCAGATCGAGGAGATCGAAGAGGTCGCGTCGAGCTTGTCGGAGGACGACGAGCGGCGGCGCAAGCTGCACGGCGTGGTGGCGAAGGCCCTGCGCAAGGCCCCGCCGGTGCGGCCGGTGGTGGCCGGTGAGCTGCTGGAGCTGACCGAGAAGACGGTCAAGGCGTGGGCGCGCGAGGGCGTGCTCGCGATCCACAGCCAGGAGCCCCGGATGTTGTTGGACGCCGTGCGGCTGCACGAGGTGCTGCACGTCGTGTCGGACCTGAGGCGGGCGGGCAAGAACCGCGCGTTGCTGGACGAGGTGCACCGGCGGTTGAGCGACGCGGCGCTGCTCGACCGCGACGACCTCGTCACCAGCCTGGAGCAGCTGCACCGCGGCGAAGGACGCGTAGTTCGCTGATCACCGTCGTCGAAACGCCCGTCGCGGCCGGCCAGGCCGCCGGCCTGCGCGGCGCCGCCAGGGCCGCCTACGACAGGTTCCTGGACGAACTGGCCCACAGCGGCTGCCTGGCGCTCGGCTACCGCGTCACCGGCCCCGAACCGCTGCCACGCCTGTGCGTGAAGCACCTGCGCGGCGCCGACCGCGTGGTCGTCGCTTTCCCCTCGCCGCGGACGGCGTGGATCCTGCTCGTCGGCCCGCACGACGACGACCCCGGCCGCGACCTCTACGAAACGCTGTACGAACTGGCCGGCGTCCGCCCGAAGCTGACCGAGAAGCGCACCAAGCCACCGTGCTGCTCCGACCTGGCACCCCCGGTCGCGGACTCGGACCTCGTGGACGACCTGGTCGCCCGCGCCCGCTCCCTGGCCAAATCCCGCCGCCGCCCCACCTGAGCCGCGCGCGTGTCGAACGCTCAGGACCCGTGAGTTCCGCGCTCAAGACGCGCAGGCCGGTCTGTGCAGTGCCCCACCACGCGTCCGAGCGTTGAACTCGGGGGACCTGAACGTTCGACACCTGAGCGTTCGACACGCGCGGAAAGGCCCCCGGAGCGGGAGGCTCCGGGGGCCTTTCAGTCGACTGGCTGCTTCAGCGGTAGTCGCGGCCGAAGTCGTAGTCGTCCAGCGGGACCGCGGCGCCCGTGCCCGTGCCGAAGACGTCCGGCGTGTAGTAGCCGTCGTCGTAGCTCGGGATGGCGTACGCCGCCGCACGCGCTTCCTCGGTCGGCTGCACCTGGATGTTCCGGTACCGGTTGATGCCGGTGCCGGCCGGGATCAGCTTGCCGATGATCACGTTCTCCTTCAGGCCGATGAGCTTGTCCGAACGCCCGTTGATGGCGGCGTCCGTCAAGACCCTCGTCGTCTCCTGGAAGGAGGCCGCCGACAGCCACGAGTCCGTGGCCAGCGACGCCTTCGTGATACCCATCAGCACCGGACGGCCGGCGGCGGGCTCGCCACCCTCGGCCACCACGGCCCGGTTGCCCGACTCGAACTCCGCGCGCTCGACCAGCGAGCCCGGCAGGAACTCGGTCGCACCCGAGTCGATGATCGTCACCCGGCGCAGCATCTGCCGGACGATGACCTCGATGTGCTTGTCGTGGATCGCCACGCCCTGGGCCCGGTAGACCTTCTGGACCTCGCCGACCAGGTGCAGCTGGGCCTCACGCGGGCCCATCACGCGCAGCACCTCGTGCGGGTCGGGCGTGCCCTCCAGCAGCTGCTGGCCGACGCCGACGTGGTCGCCGTCCTGCAACGGGCCGGTGGCCGTGTTCGCGAGCCGCTGACGCTTGGACAGCTTCTCGAAGAGGATCTCCTCGGACCCGTCGTCCGGGATGAGGGTGATCTTCCAGAACCGGTCGCCGTCCTCGATGCGCACCCGGCCGTCGACGTCCGCGATGGGCGCCTTGCCCTTCGGCACGCGAGCCTCGAACAGCTCCTGCACACGGGGCAGACCGGTGGTGATGTCGTCACCGGCCACACCACCCTGGTGGAACGTGCGCATGGTCAGCTGCGTGCCGGGCTCACCGATGGACTGCGCGGCGACGATGCCGACGGCCTCGCCGACGTCGACCAGCTTGCCCGTCGCCATCGAACGGCCGTAGCAGGACGCGCACACACCGACCGCGGACTCGCAGGTCAGCACCGAGCGGACCTTGACCCTGGTCACGCCCGCCTCGACGAGCGTCGCCAGCGCCGGGTCGCCCAGGTCGTCACCGCGGTTGAGCACGATGTTGCCATCGGCGTCGGTGATGTCCTCGGCGATGGTCCGCGCGTACACGCTGGTCTGCGCGAACTCGGCCAGCACGACCTTGTCGCCCAGCCGCTCGCCGACCGTCATGTTCACGCCGCGCGTGGTGCCGCAGTCGACCTCGCGGATGATGACGTCCTGCGACACGTCCACCAGACGACGGGTCAGGTAACCCGAGTCGGCGGTGCGCAGCGCGGTGTCGGCCAGACCCTTGCGGGCGCCGTGCGTGGCGATGAAGTACTCCAGCACCGACAAGCCCTCGCGGAACGAGCTCTTGATCGGCCGCGGGATGTACTCGCCCTTCGGGTTGGTCACCAGACCACGCATGCCCGCGAGCGACCGGACCTGGGTCATGTTGCCCGCCGCGCCCGACATCACGATCATGCGGATCGAGTTGTCCTCGGGGAAGTTGGCCTCCATGACCTCGGCGACCTCTTCGGTTGCCTTGGTCCACACCTTGACCAGCTCGTTGTTGCGCTCCGTGTGGGAGAGCTGACCGCGCTGGTAGCGCTTCTCGACCGCGTCCGCGAGCTTCTCGTACTCGTCCAGGATGCCCTGCTTGGCAGCCGGCACGAGCACGTCGGAGATCGCGACCGTGACGCCCGACCGGGTGGCCCAGTAGAAGCCGGCGTCCTTCAGCTTGTCCAGCGTCCGGGCGACGGTGACCATCGGGTACCGCTCGGCGAGGTCGTTGATGATCGTCGCCTGCCGCTTCTTCGGCATGACGTCGTTGATGAACGGGTAGTCCGCCGGCAGGACCTCGTTGAACAGCACGCGACCGAGGGTGGTCTCGGCCAGCCACGCCTGACCGGGCTCCCAGCCCTCCGGCTCCTGGCCCTTCGGCGGGTTCTTGTCCGTGATCCGGATCTTGACCATGGCCTGCAGGCCCAGGACCTTGCGGTCGAACGCCATCAGCGCCTCGGCGGCCGAGGAGTAGGCCTGGCCTTCGCCGAGGTCACCCTTCTTGTGCCGGGTCAGGTGGTACAGGCCGGTCACCATGTCCAGACGCGGCATGGCCAGCGGCTTGCCCGACGCGGGCGAGAGGATGTTGTTCGACGACAGCATCAGCACGCGCGCCTCGGCCTGCGCCTCGGCGGACAGCGGCAGGTGGACCGCCATCTGGTCACCGTCGAAGTCGGCGTTGAACGCCTCGCAGACCAGCGGGTGCAGCTGGATGGCCTTGCCCTCGACCAGCTGCGGCTCGAAGGCCTGGATGCCCAGCCGGTGCAGCGTGGGCGCGCGGTTGAGCAGCACGGGGTGCTCGGTGATGACCTCTTCCAGCACGTCCCACACGGCGGGGCGCGCGCGCTCCACCATCCGCTTGGCGGACTTGATGTTCTGCGCGTGGTTGAGGTCGACCAGCCGCTTCATCACGAACGGCTTGAACAGCTCGAGCGCCATCTGCTTGGGCAGGCCGCACTGGTGCAGCTTCAGCTGCGGGCCGACCACGATGACCGAACGGCCCGAGTAGTCGACGCGCTTGCCGAGCAGGTTCTGGCGGAACCGGCCCTGCTTGCCCTTGAGCAGGTCGGACAGCGACTTGAGCGGCCGGTTGCCCGGGCCCGTCACCGGCCGGCCGCGGCGGCCGTTGTCGAACAGCGCGTCGACGGCCTCCTGCAGCATCCGCTTCTCGTTGTTGACGATGATCTCGGGCGCGCCGAGGTCGATCAGTCGCTTGAGGCGGTTGTTGCGGTTGATGACGCGGCGGTACAGGTCGTTCAGGTCGGACGTGGCGAAGCGGCCACCGTCGAGCTGCACCATCGGGCGCAGGTCCGGCGGGATGACCGGGACGCAGTCCAGCACCATGCCCTGCGGGTTGTTGCGGGTCGCCTGGAAGGCGGCCACGACCTTCAACCGCTTGAGGGCGCGCAGCTTCTTCTGGCCCTTGCCGCTGCGGATGGTCTCGCGCAGCACGTCGGCCTCGGCGTCGACGTCGTAGTCACCCAGCAGCCGCTGGATGGCCTCCGCGCCCATGGCGCCGGTGAAGTAGTCGCCGTAGCGGTCGTACAGCTCGCGGTAGAGCAGCTCGTCCGCGATCAGCTGGGCGCGCTCGAGCTTGGTGAAGGTGGACCAGATCTCGTCGAGCCGGTCCAGCTCGCGCTGGGCGCGGTCGCGGAGCTGGCGCATCTCGCGCTCGCCGCCCTCCTTGACCTTGCGGCGGACGTCGGACTTGGCGCCCTCCGCCTCCAGCTCGGCCAGGTCGGCCTCCAGCTTCTGCGCCCGGGCCTCGACGTCGGCGTCACGCCGGTTCTCGACCCGCTTGCGCTCGACCTGCATCTCGTTCTCGAGCGTGGGCAGGTCGTTGTGGCGCAGCTCGGTGTTCACGCCCACGATGACGTAGGCCGCGAAGTAGATGATCTTCTCGAGGTCCTTGGGTGCCAGGTCGAGCAGGTAGCCCAACCGGCTGGGGACGCCCTTGAAGTACCAGATGTGCGTGACGGGCGCGGCCAGTTCGATGTGGCCCATCCGCTCGCGGCGCACCTTGGCGCGGGTCACCTCGACGCCGCAGCGCTCGCAGATGATGCCCTTGAAGCGGACGCGCTTGTACTTGCCGCAGTAGCACTCCCAGTCCCGGGTGGGACCGAAGATCTTCTCGCAGAACAAGCCGTCCTTCTCCGGCTTGAGCGTGCGGTAGTTGATGGTCTCGGGCTTCTTGACCTCGCCGAAGGACCACTGGCGGATGTCGTCCGCGGTCGCGAGACCGATGCGAAGCTCATCGAAGAAGTTGACGTCGAGCACGTCTACTCTCTTCCCCTTTTTGGTTCGGTGCTGCTTGGGGTGCTGGTGGCTTGGTCATCCGGGGGGACGCGGGAGGCATCCCCCCGGATGACGGCGAGCGTCAGTTGACGACGTCGTCCACGGACGGCGACTCGGTCCTCGACAGGTTGATGCCGAGGTTGGCCGCAGCGCGTTCGAGGTCTTCGTCGTCGCCGTCGCGCATCTCGATCGCGGCGCCGTCCGAGGACAGCACCTCGACGTTGAGGCACAGCGACTGGAGCTCCTTGAGCAGCACCTTGAAGGACTCCGGGATACCCGGCTCCGGGATGTTCTCGCCCTTGACGATGGCCTCGTAGACCTTCACGCGGCCGAGCACGTCGTCGGACTTGATCGTGAGCAGTTCCTGGAGCGTGTACGCGGCGCCGTACGCCTGCATCGCCCAGCACTCCATCTCACCGAACCGCTGACCACCGAACTGCGCCTTACCACCCAGCGGCTGCTGCGTGATCATCGAGTACGGGCCGGTCGAGCGGGCGTGGATCTTGTCGTCGACCAGGTGCAGCAGCTTCAGGATGTACATGTAGCCGACGGACACCGGGAAGGGGTACGGCTCGCCGCTGCGCCCGTCCAGGAGCACCGCCTTGCCGTTCTCCTTGACCATCCGCTCGCCGTCGCGGTTCGGGATCGTCGAGCCGAGCAGGCCCGTGATCTCGTCCTCCTTGGCGCCGTCGAAGACGGGCGTGGCGGTCTTGGTGCCGGGCTCGACGTCGTACAGCTCCGCCGGCAGGTTCTTCGCCCAGTCCGGGTCGCCGTTGATGCTCCAGCCCTGCTTGGCGATCCACCCGAGGTGGGTCTCCAGCACCTGGCCGATGTTCATACGACGCGGCACGCCGTGCGTGTTCAGCACGATGTCGACCGGGGTGCCGTCCTCGAGGAACGGCATGTCCTCGACCGGGAGGATCTTGCCGATGACGCCCTTGTTGCCGTGGCGGCCGGCGAGCTTGTCGCCGTCCTGGATCTTGCGCTTCTGGGCCACGTAGACGCGGACCAGCTCGTTCACGCCGGGGGGCAGCTCGTCGTCGTCCTCGCGGCTGAACACGCGGATGCCGATGACCTTGCCGTACTCGCCGTGCGGCACCTTCAGCGACGTGTCGCGCACCTCGCGCGCCTTCTCGCCGAAGATCGCGCGGAGCAGGCGCTCCTCCGGGGTCAGCTCGGTCTCGCCCTTGGGCGTGACCTTGCCGACCAGGATGTCGCCGGGCTGGACCTCGGCGCCGATGCGGATGATGCCCCGCTCGTCGAGGTCGGCCAGGACCTCCTCGGAGACGTTCGGGATGTCCCGGGTGATCTCCTCGGCGCCCAGCTTGGTGTCCCGCGCGTCGATCTCGTGCTCCTCGATGTGGATCGAGGTCAGGACGTCGTCCTGCACGAGGCGCTGCGACAGGATGATCGCGTCCTCGTAGTTGTGGCCCTCCCACGGCATGATCGCGACGAGCAGGTTCTTGCCCAGCGCCATCTCGCCGTTCTCGGTGCACGGGCCGTCGGCCAGCACCTGGCCCTCGTGCACCCGGTCGCCCTCGTTCACGATGGGCTTCTGGTTGATGCACGTGCCCTGGTTGGACCGGCGGAACTTGTGCAGGCCGTAGGTCTGCCGCGAGCCGTCGTCGGCCATGACCGTGACGTAGTCGGCGGAGATCTCCTCGACCACACCGGTCTTCTTGGCCACCACGACGTCACCGGCGTCGACCGCGGCGCGCAGCTCCATGCCGGTGCCGACCAGCGGGGACTCGCTGCGCAGCAGCGGCACCGCCTGGCGCTGCATGTTCGCGCCCATCAGGGCGCGGTTCGCGTCGTCGTGCTCGAGGAACGGGATCATCGCGGTCGCGGCCGACACCATCTGCCGCGGCGAGACGTCCATGTAGTCCACGTCGGCCGGGTCGATCTGCTCGACCTCGCCGCCCTTCTTGCGGACCAGGACCTTGTCCTCGAGGAAGTTGCCCTCGTCGTCGATCTTGGCGTTCGCCTGCGCCTTGACGTAGCGGTCCTCTTCGTCGGCCGTCAGGTAGTCGATCTGGTCGGTGACCCGGCCGTCGACGACCTTGCGGTACGGCGTCTCGATGAAGCCGAACGGGTTGACCCGCCCGTAGGAGGACAGCGAGCCGATCAGGCCGATGTTCGGGCCTTCCGGCGTCTCGATCGGGCACATGCGGCCGTAGTGCGACGGGTGGACGTCGCGGACCTCCATGCCGGCGCGCTCACGGGACAGACCACCCGGGCCCAGCGCCGACAGGCGGCGCTTGTGGGTCAGGCCCGCGAGCGGGTTCGTCTGGTCCATGAACTGCGACAGCTGGGACGTGCCGAAGAACTCCTTGATCGCAGCCACCACCGGGCGGATGTTGATCAGGGTCTGCGGCGTGATGGCCTCGACGTCCTGGGTCGTCATGCGCTCGCGGACGACGCGCTCCATGCGGGAGAGGCCGACCCGGATCTGGTTCTGGATCAGCTCGCCGACGGTGCGCAGGCGGCGGTTGCCGAAGTGGTCGATGTCGTCGACCTCGACGGGCACCTCGGTGTCGCCGGGCTGCATCGTCGTCTCACCGGCGTGCAGGCGGACCAGGTACTCGATCGTGGTGACGATGTCGTCCTCGGTCAGCACGCCCGTGGAGATCGGGGTGGCCAGGCCCAGCTTCTTGTTGATCTTGTACCGGCCGACCTTCGCCAGGTCGTAGCGCTTGTCCTTGAAGAACAGGTTCTCCAGCAGCGCCTGCGCGGACTCCTTCGTCGGCGGCTCGCCCGGACGCAGCTTGCGGTAGATGTCGAGCAACGCCTCGTCGGTACCCGCGGTGTGGTCCTTCTCCAGCGTCGTCAGCAGCGTCTCGCTGAACGAGAAGCGCTCGCGGATCTGCTCGGTGGTCCAACCCAGCGCCTTCAGCAGCACGGTCACCGGCTGGCGGCGCTTGCGGTCGATGCGGACACCGACGGTGTCGCGCTTGTCCACGTCGAACTCCAGCCAGGCACCCCGGGACGGGATGATCTTGACGCTGAAGACGTCCTTGTCGGTCGTCTTGTCGATCGCGGTGTCGTAGTAGACACCCGGCGAGCGGACGAGCTGGGAAACCACGACCCGCTCGGTGCCGTTGATGATGAACGTGCCCTTGTCGGTCATCATCGGGAAGTCACCCATGAACACCGTCTGGCTCTTGATCTCGCCGGTGGTGTGGTTGGTGAACTCCGCCGTGACGAACAACGGGGCGGCGTACGTCATGTCCTTGTCCTTGCACTCCTCGGTCGAGGCCTTGACCTCGTCGAAGCGCGGGTCGGAGAAGGAGAGCGACATCGAGCCGGAGAAGTCCTCGATCGGGGAGATCTCGTTCAAGACCTCCTCGAGGCCGCCCGTCGGCGCCTCGTCACCTTCGTCGACGCGGCGCTGGAACCACGCCTCGTCGCCGGTGAGCCATTCGAACGACTGGATCTGCAGGTCGAGCAGGTTGGGCGTCTGAAGCGGTTCGTGGATCTTCGCGAAAGAGACTCGCTTCGGCGCTCCGGGAATCCCCGACGTGGAGTTGGTCGCAGCAGTGGCCTTGGTCGCGCGAGAGATCGCCAAGATGCGTCCTTCCAGGGACAGGTAGCTGGCCAGTCAGCGGAACTGGCACGGCTGTCAAGGGTGCGGCGATGCCCGGCAATCCAGCTCTCGGCGAAGGGCAAACGGAAAGAGGGCAGCGCAAAGGAGCAGTCTAGCCACGCGCGCGGCAACTGTCGAGAGGCACCTGGAAGGACCTTTCTCGTGCTCACCGACAGAGTGACCCCGCCGACGCCCACAGTCAAGATGCCACGCGGCGATCACTCCACTGGCGCAAGGCGCGATAACGCGGAGTTACCGCTGTGACCTGCGAAAATACATGGACGTGAGCAACCGTGACCTTTCACGGGCGTTCAGACCCCGAAGGGAGACCGTGGCGATTTCGTTCGGTCACCGACCGAAAAGTGTGACTCAGATCACCTTGTGTTGGGGCATGAAACCGGGTTCGCAGTCCTGAGTGGACGTCCCGCGAGGCCGTCCGGCCGCCTCCCGGTCAGCACTTGGCGGTTTCGGCCGCCTGGTCGCCGCTCTGGCCGAACATCTCCATGTTGTCGACCTTCCACCGGTCGTCGACCTTCTGCGCGCCGACCCGCATCATCGCGATGCCGCCGCCGCTCTGGTTGTCGGTCGTGCGGGTGGTGACCTGGTCGAGGAACAGCAGCACGGTGGCGCGGTCGCCGTCGAGCGTGGTCACGCCGCTGGACACGGCCTTCACCGTGACCACGAGCTTCTGCTCGGGCGCGAGCGTGCGCACCGGGCCGAAGATCGCGTTGTACTGGCACTTGGCCTTGCCGACCAGCAGCTCGTTGGCGGCCTTCTCGGTGGCCGAGACGTCGGCGTAGTTGTAGGAGAACGCCTTCTCGACCGCCTCGCGCGCCTGGCCGGCGACCTCGGTCGTGCCACCGCTGTCGACCAGGGCCTGGTTGTAGCGGACCTCGCCCGCCTGGTCCTGGAACCACACGCCCAGGGCGACCAGCAGCGCGGCCAGCACGACCAGGGCGATCGGCAGGGTCGGGCCGGACCCGCCGAGGCGGGTCGAGCGGTCCTCGGGCTCGTCGTCCCGGGCCGCCGACTCGTCGGACTCGGACTTCGAGTGCCGCGCGTCGGGCTCGGTCAGGACGCTGGGCGCGACGGCCTCGCCGGTGCGCTTGCGGCGGCCGGTGGGGCGGGGGCGAGGCGCGGGCTCGGTGGCCTCGTCCTCGTCGTCCTGGTCGTCCTCGCGGGGCTCGATCAGGCCCGGGACCTCGGCCGGACGCATGAGGTCGCGGTCGGAGGGCAGGGTCTCGGCGCGATCGGCGGCGGTCGGCTCGGCGGCGTCGCGCTCGGGGCGCGTGTCCTCGGCCGGTGCGGGCCCGGCGTCGACGCCGTTCGCCTCGGCGTCCGGCGCGGCGGTCGGCTCAGGGCGTTTGCGCAGGCCGGCGACGCGAGGCCGGGTGGTCGGCGTGGTCGGGACCGGGCGGCGGCGGGGCGGTGGCACTGACGTCATCTCCTCGGTTCACGCGCCGCCGGCCGCGACCGGCCCCAGCGCGCTGAGCTTCCAACCGGCGTCGGTGCGGGCCAGGTCCGTCTGGTACCGGTTGACCTTCTTCACCGCCTGCCCGCCCTCCGGCGTCACCGTGGTCTCCACGACCGCGATGAGGTGCGCCTTCCCGGCCCGTGCGTCGAGCTCGGTGACGGCCGCGTCCAGCACCCGGCTCACGGTCACCGTCTTGGCGTCCTCGATCTGCTTCTTCCGCTCGGCCCGGCCGTCCTCGATCTCGGAGCGCAACTCGCCCGTGGACGAGTCCAGCCACCGGTCGAGGTCCTCGTCCACCTTCTTGTAGTCGAGGGTGGTGAAGTTCGCGATCCCGACCTGCCCGACCCGCAGCACCTCGTCCCGCTCGCGCGAGAACGCCACCGAGTCGCTCGACGACGCGCTCCACCACGACACCCCGGCCCACACCGCGTAGCCGGCGGCCAGGACCGCGAGCACGGCCGCGATCGGCAGCGTCCAACGTCGAACGTCCATCCGTCCCTCTCCTCAGCCCGGCAGACCGAGCAACTGCCCCAGGCTGGTCAGCAGCGGCGCCTCGGCCGCGGTCTCGCCCGCGGTCGGCTCCCGACCCGGCTGCGAGGTCTCGTCGCCGGTCGGCGTCGTGACCGGGAGCCCACCGTAAGGCGCGTTCTGGGCGCCGCGCACGCCGGTGGCGCTGCCGCGGGCCAACGCGCAGTAGGCCTGCGTGTTGAACTCGGCCGGGGTGGTGTCGGTGCCCTGCCGGATCGTGGTGCTGTCGTAACCGACCGTGCACGGCGGCGGGTCGAACACGTTCAGGGCCAGCCCGAAGTGCGCGCCCGTGCCGTCGCCCTTGGCCACGGTGAAGCCGCCCCCGACGATGATCGGGTAGGTGACGGCGATCTGCTCCAGCCCGTTCAGGCGCGTGACCAGGATGTTCCCCGTGGTCAGCAGGTTGGCCAGCACCACGCCCAGGTTGGGCCCGGTCTCCCGCAGCAGCGCCGACACCTGCTCCGCGGCCTGCGGCGAGACGCCGATGAGCCGGCGGAGGTCGGCGTCGGAGTTCTTCAGCTGCTCGGCGAGCGACCGCAGGTCCGCCGAGAACGACTTGATCGCGCCGCCCTGCGTGGCCTGCGTGTTCAGCACCACCAACCCGCTGTCGATCAGCGCCTTGGTCTGCGGCAGGTGCTCCGTCGCCGCCCGGGTGAACACCTTCGTGTTGTCCAGCAGCACCTGGAGGTCCGGCCCGGTGCCGTTGAACGCCAGGTCCAGCTCGTCCACCACGGTCCGCAGCGACTCGGTCGGCACCGACTTGGCGAACGCGTCGAGGTTGGTCAGCAGGGTGTCCACCGGCGGCGGCGTCCTGGTGGCCGACCGCGGGATGACCGACCCGTCCGCCAGGTACGGCCCGTCCTCGCCGCGCGGGCGCAGGTCGACGAACTGCTCGCCCACGGCGGACCGGTTGGCGACCACGGCCTCCAGGTCGGCCGGGATCGACGGGGCGCTCGGGTCGATGTCGAGGTCGACCTCCAGCCCGTCCGCGGTCAGCCGCATCTGCCCGACCCGGCCGACGGCGACGCCGCGGTAGGTCACCTCGGCGTTGGTGAACACGCCGCCGGACTCGGCCAGCTGCATCGTCACCACGTACCCGGACGCGCCGAACACGCGGCCGAGCCCGACGTACCGCGCGCCGACGTAGCTCACGCCGACCAGCGCGATCAGCACGAACGCGCCGATCTGGAGCTTGATCCGACCGGGGATCACCGCCCACCTCCGAGCAGTCCGCCGAGCAGGTCGCCGAGCCCCGACTGGCCCGACACGCCGGGCAGCGGCAGGTTCGGCAGGGGCAGCGGCAGGGACGGCGCGTTGCCGTCGACGCCGGGCAGCCCGGGCAGGCTCGGCAGCGGCGACTGCCGCGACCGGCCCAGGTTGTCCACGATCGTGCCCAGGTTCAGGTCGATGTCGGCGTAGAGGTTCGTGTAGTCGCCCTTGATGGCGTCCACCGCCGAGTCCGGGAACGGGTAGGTCAGCAGCAGCTCGAAGCCGTTGGGCAGGTTCGTGCCCGCCTCGGCGAGCTTCTGCAGCGTCGGCGTCAACGCCTTCAGGTCGGCCACGAGGTCGGCCTTGGACTTGTTCACCGTGTCCACCGCGACGTCGGACAGCGCGTCCAGCGACTGCAGCAGCGTGACCAGCTGGGTGCGCTGCTCGCTGAGCACCTTCAGGCCCGGTTCGAGCCCGTCCAGCACGCCGGTGATCTGCTCGCGCTGGGCGTTGAGCGTGCCGCCGAGCCGGTTGAGGCCGTCCAGCGCGCGGGTGATCTCGCCCTTGTGCGCGTCGAGGTCGCCGACCAGCTCGTTCAGGTTGTGCAGCAGCGATCGGATCTGCGGCTCGTTGCCCTCCAGGGCCGCGTTCAGCTCGCGGCTGATGTCCTGGAGCTGGGCGATGCCACCGCCGTTGAGCAGCATGGACAGCGCGCCGAAGACCTCTTCGACCTCGGGGTTGCGGTTGGTCCGCTCGACCGGGATGACCGAACCGCTGGTGAGAGCGCCCTCCTCGCGCCCCTCGGCGGGACCGGCCAGCTCGACGTACTTCTCGCCGAGCAGCGCGGACTGGCGCAGCCGGGCGACCGCGTTGCCCGGCAGCTTCACGTCGCCGTTGACCAGCACGGTCACCTCGGCGGTCCAGCCGTCCGCGCCGAGGTCGATCCGGTCGACCCGGCCGACCGGCACGTCGTTGACCTTCACCCCGGCCTGCGGCACCAGGTCGAGCACGTCCTTGAACTGGACCTTCACCTCGTACGGCCGGTCGCCGACGTCCGCGCCGCCGGGCAGCGGCATGTTGTAGACGCCGTCGAAGCCGCCCGAGCCGCAGCCGGTCAGCACCAGCGCGCTCGCGACGAGCACCGCGATCCGCCTCACTGCGGCACCCCCGCGAGCGGCAGGGGCAGCGGCAGCTTGCCCTGGGCCAGGTCGGTCGCGATCTCCTGTGGCGTCTTCAACGGCACGGCGCCGCTGAGCAGCGGCTCCAGCCCGCGGCACGTCTCGGCGAGCACGCCGGGCACCCGGCCCGGCTCGACGCCCTGGATCAGCTTGCAGATCAGCACGATCGGCGGCTGGCTCAGCTCGTTCAGGTCGGCCCTGGTGTCGAGCGTGCCGGAGGCCGCGTTGTAGGCGTTCTGCAGGTTGCCCAGCGCCAGCGGCCCGACGTCCAGCGCCTCGGCCAGCGACGCGCGCTGGTCGACCAGGATCTGGGTGATGCCGGCGAGCTTGTCGACGTTCGACTTCAGCACGGCCCGGTTGTCCTGGATGAAGCCCTGCACCTGGCCGAGCGCGGTGGCCAGCTCGGTCAGCGCGGCGCCCAGGTTCTCCCGCTCGTCGGCGAGGAAACCGGCGACCTCGGCCAGCTGCCGGTTGAAGTCGCGCACCTGGCTGTCGTTCGCGGCCAGCATCCCGGTGAACTTCTGCAGGTTGTCCACGGTGCCGAACAGGTCGTCCTTCGAGCCGGACAACGTGCGGGTGGCGTCACCGAGCTGCTTGACGGTGTCGCCGAGCGCCTGCCCGTTGCCCTGGAGGTTGTTCGCGGCCGAGTCGAGCAGCTCCGACAGCGCGCCGTCCTTGTTGGCCCCGTTCGGGCCGAGCGCGGTGGTCAGCTTGTCCAGGCTCGCGTACAGCTCGTCCAGCTCGACGGGGGTGGCGGTGCGCTCGCGCGGGATGGTCGCGTTCTCGCCCATCACGTCGCCGCCGGTGTAGGCGGGCGCGAGCTGCACGTACCGGTCGCTGACCACGCTGGGCGCGACCACGACCGCCTGCGCGCCCGCGGGCACCTTGACCGACCGGTCGAGCGACATCACCACCTTGACCAGCGCGCCCTGCGGCTCGACCTCGTCGATCGTGCCGACCCGCACGCCGAGCACCCGCACGTCCGAGCCGGGGTAGACGCCGACGGCCGCGCCGAACAGCGCGGTCACCCGGCGGCTATCGGCGCCCGCGAACACCCACCACATCGCCACCGCGGCCACGATCGCCAGCACGCACGCGATCGCCACCGCGCGGACCAGGTCACGGCCCGTCCTCGTGGTCGCCACGTCAGTTCCCCCTCTGCACGCCGGGAGGGAGGCAGCCCTCTTCGTTGAAGCCGACCACGCCGAGGTTCACCGACGGCGGCAGCAGGCCGCAGATGTAGACGTCGAACCAGCGGCCGTTGCCCAGGGTGTTGGCGAACACCCGGAAGAACGGGCCCATCAGCGCCAGGCTGCGCTCCAGCGAGTCCTGGTTGCGCTGCAACATCGTGGTCACCCGCTCCAGCTGCTCCAGCGCCGGCCGCAGCTGCGCGGAGTTGTCGGCGACCAGGCCGGACAGCTCCTTGGACAGCTCGCGGGTGCCCCTGAGCAGCGCCCCGATCGCGTCCCGCCGCTTGCGCAGCTCCTCCAGCAGCAGGTTGCCGTCCGCGAGCAGCTTCTCGAACTGCTCGTTGCGGTCGGACAGGGTCTTGGTGATCTCGTTGGTGTTGGCCAGCAGCTCGGCCAGCTGCTCGTCGCGCGAGGAGATCGTCTTCGACAGCGCCGACAGGCCGTCCAACGCGCCGCGCACGCTCTCCGCCGAGCCCTGGAACGTCTCCGACAGCACCTGGAAGCTGTCCGCGAGCTGCTGGGTGTCGATCTGGCCGACCGTGGACGCCAGGCCGTTGAACGCCTCCTGCACGTCGTACGGCGACAGCGTGCGCTCGCGCGGGATCGGCTCGCCCGGGTCCAGCGGCTGCGAGCCCTGCGGGTCGAGCGCCAGGAACTTCTGCCCGAGCAGCGTCTTGATCCGGATCACCGCGGTCGTGCGGTCGCCGACCCAGGCGTCCTTCACCCGGAACGACACCTTCACCTTGTCGCCGTCCAGCTCGACCTTGGTCACCTTGCCGACCTTCACCCCGGCCACCCGCACCTCGTTCGACGGGATCAGGCCCGCCGCCTCGGTGAACTCGGCGGAGTAGGTGGTGCCGCCGCCGATGATCGGCAGGTCGTCGGAGTTGAAGGCGGCGAGCAGCAGCAGGGCGATCACGGTCAGGCTCACCACGCCGACCGCCACCGGGTTGCGCTGGGGGTTCATCGGCGGCACCTCGGCTGCGTCACCGGCAGAGCCGTGATCGGGATCGGGTCGTTGATGATCGGCGGCACGGCGACCTGCCCGCTGCCCTCGCACAGGAAGAAGTTGAACCAGGACCCGTAGGACGCGGTCCGCGACATCGCCTCGATCTTGGTCGGCAGGCGCTGGATGACGCTCTCCACGACCGCCTCGTGGTCCGCCAGCGTCTTCGACACCAGGCCGAGGTTGGCGATGTCGTCCTTCAACGGCTGCCGCGACTGGTCGAGCAGGTCGGCGGTCGTCGTGGTCAGCTCGCCCATGGCGCTGATCGCGTCACCGATCGGCTCGCGGTCGCCCGCCAGGCCCGTCGTCAGCTCCTGCAACGTCGTGACCAGCGTCGACACCTGCTCGGTCCGCGAGTTCACGGTGTCCAGCACGGCGTTGAGGTTGGCGATCACCTCGCCGATCACCTGGTCGCGGCCCGCCAGCGTGGACGTCAGCGACGCGGTGTGGCGCAGCAGGCTGTCGATCGTGCCGCCCTCGCCCTGCAACACCTGGATGATCTCGCTGGACAGCTGGTTCACGTCCTCCGGGTTCAGCGCCTGGAACAGCGGCTTGAAGCCGTTGAACAGCACCGTCAGGTCCAGCGCGGGCTTCGTGCGCTCCAGCGGGATCACGTCGCCGGGCTTGAGCGCGGACGCGTCGCCCACGCCGTGCTCCAGCGAGATGTAGCGCTGGCCGACGAGGTTGCGGTACTTGATCGTCGCGGTGACCGACGCGGGCAGCGTGCGGTCGCCCTCCAGCGAGAACTCCACCTCCGCCAGCCGCCGGTC
The DNA here is from genome assembly GCF_040656635.1 of Actinosynnema sp. NPDC049800. Classification (NCBI taxonomy): domain Bacteria; kingdom Bacillati; phylum Actinomycetota; class Actinomycetes; order Pseudonocardiales; family Pseudonocardiaceae; genus Actinosynnema; species Actinosynnema sp. NPDC049800. Next base: position 53,268 of record NZ_JBFAMT010000002.1, read on the forward strand.
GACCACCCGGATCCCGTCGACCTGGCCGACCCGGACGCCCGCGATGCGGATGTCGTCGCCCTCGTTGAGCGCGGTGACGTCGGTGAACCGGGCGGTGTAGCCGGTGGCGCCGTTGAAGTTGACGTTCGAGATGGTCACCGCGAGCAGCGTGGTCGCCAGGATCGTGATCACGGCGAACACGGCGAGCTTGATCAGCGGCGCGGCCAGGGACCTCATGCCGTCACCTCCGCTCCCCGGTACAGGGGTCCGAGCAGCAGCGCGGTGAAGCTCGGCATGTCGCGCTTCTCCACCCCGAACTGCGGCGCGAGCAGCGCGGCCAGGAAGTCCTGCTCCTCCGGCGAGTTCGCCAGCGACGGCACGCCGCCGAACGACGACACGACCGTGCCGTCCTCCCGGATGGTCCCCGTGTTGGGCGGCAGCACGCCGTCGGTGGCCGAGCGCGCGGCCGGCGGCGACGTCGAGCCGTCCTTGACCGGGCCCTCCGGCGGGTACTGCGGGAACGGGTCCGGCCGCGGCACGATGTCGTAGCAGCGCGGGCCGCGCTTGTCGGCGTACTCCGGGTCGTCCTTGCCCGGCTCGTACTTGCCGCGGTTGGCGGTGATCTCCAGCGTGATGTGCAGGCCGGGCTCGTTCGTGCCCTTGCCGAACACCTCGTCCATGATCGGCCTGAACTCCGCCAGGCCCTTGAGCAGGCACGGGTACTCGGGCGAGTACTTGGCCAGCAGCTCCAACGTCGGCTTGCTGACGTCCGCGAGCTGGATCAGGTTGTTCTTGTTCACGGCGAGGAAGCTGTTCAGGTCGAGCGACGTGGTGGTCAGCGTGCCGTAGAGGGCGAGCAGGTTGTCGCGCTGCTCGACCAGCGTGCGGCTGGTGACGGTGGCGTCCGACAGCGCCTGCACCAGGTCGGGCGCGGCGTCGGCGTAGACGTTCGAGACGTCGGCGAGGCGGCTGATGCCGTCCTTGAGCTTGGGCAGCTGCGGGTTGAACTCGCCCAGGTAGGCGTCCAGCTGCACGAGCGTCTCGCCCAGGGGCTTGCCCCGGTTCTCCAGCGCCTGCGACATCGCGGTCAGCGTGGTGGCGAGCTTCTCCGGCTGCACGGCCTGGAGCACCGGCATCAGGTCGTCGAGCACGCGTTCCAGCTCGATGGCGCTGCTGGAGCGGTCCTGCTCGATGACGGCGCCGTCGGTGAGCGGGTCCTCGCGCTCGTCGGGCAGCACCAGGTGCACGTACCGCTCGCCGAACAGGGTCTTCGGCAGCAGGCGCGCGGAGACGTTGGCCGGGATGTGCCTGACCTGCTCCGGTTCGAGCGCCAGTTCGAGCTCGGCGCCGTCGCCGGAGGTCCGGATGTCCTTCACCTGGCCGACGATCATGCCGCGGACCTTGACGTCGGAGTCGACGAGCAGCTGGTTGCCGACCCGGTCGGTCTTCAGCGTCACCTTCACGACCTCGGTGAACGCGTCGTTGTACATCGCCACCGTGACCGAGAGGAAGAGGGCGATGACCGCGATGAACACGACGCCCAGGAGTCGCCGCTTGATCATCCCGCGATCCTCACCGTCGTCGTGGTGCCCCAGATGGCCATGCTCAGGAAGAAGTCCAGCAGGCTGGTCGTGACGATCGCCGTGCGCACCGCGCGGCCCACCGCGACGCCCACGCCCGCCGGGCCGCCGCTGGCGCGGTAGCCGTAGTAGCAGTGCGTCAGGATGATCACGACGGCGAAGACGAGCACCTTGCCGAACGACCAGAGCACGTCCACCGGTGGTAGGAACAGGTTGAAGTAGTGGTCGTACGTGCCCGCCGACTGCCCGTAGAACTCGACCGTGATGAACCTGGCCGCCAGGTACGAGGTGAGCAGGCCGATCACGTACAGCGGGATGATCGCGATGAAGCCCGCGATGATCCGGGTGGTGACCAGGTACGGCAGGCTGGGGATGCCCATGACCTCCAGCGCGTCGATCTCCTCGGAGATCCGCATCGCGCCCAGCTGCGCGGTGAAGCCGGAGCCGACGGTCGCGCTCAGCGCCAGGCCGGCGACCAGCGGCGCGATCTCGCGGGTGTTGAAGTACGCGGACACGAAGCCCGCGAACGCCGACGTGCCGATCTGGTTCAGCGCGGTGAAGCCCTGCAGGCCGACGACCGTGCCGGTGAACACCGACAGGCCCACCATCACGCCGATCGTGCCGCCGATGACGGCCAGCGCGCCCGAGCCGAAGCTCACCTCGGCCAGCAGCCGCAGCGTCTCGCGCAGGTAGCGGGTCAGGGTGCGCGGCGTCCAGCACAGGGCGCGGATGTAGAACCACAGCTGGTCGCCGAACGTGTCCAGCACGGACAGCGGCGCGTTCGCGGCCTTGCGGAACCGGTCGTTGATCGCGGCCATCTCAGCTCCCCTTCGCCGGGACGACCTGGAGGTAGATCGTGGTCAGCACGAAGTTCACGAAGAACAGCAGCAGGAACGTGATGACCACGGCCTGGTTGACCGCGTCGCCGACGCCCTTCGGCCCGCCCGCCGGGTTCAGGCCCCGGTAGGCGGCCACGATGCCCGCGATGAACCCGAAGACCAGGGCCTTGATCTCGGAGATCCACAGGTCCGGCAGCTGCGCCAGGGCGCTGAAGCTCGCCAGGTACGCGCCGGGCGTGCCGTCCTGCAGGATGACGTTGAAGAAGTAGCCGCCCATCACGCCGACCACGCTGACCATGCCGTTGAGCAGGACGGACACCAGCATCGCGGCCAGCACGCGCGGCACGACCAGGCGGTGGATCGGCGAGACGCCGAGCACCTCCATCGCGTCGATCTCCTCGCGGATCTTGCGCGAGCCGAGGTCCGCGCAGATCGCGCTGCCACCCGCGCCCGCGATGAGCAGGGCCGTCACGATCGGGCTCGCCTGCTGGATGATCGCCAGCACGCTCGCCGCGCCGGTGAACGACTGCGCGCCGATCTGCCTGGTCAGCGAGCCGATCTGCAACGCGATGACCGCGCCGAACGGGATCGACACCAGCGCCGTGGGCAGCACCGTCACGCTCACCACGAACCAGCACTGCTGGATGAACTCCCGCAGCTGGAACGGGCGGCGGAACGTGTTGCGCACGACGTCCACGCCCAGCGCGAACATCCGCCCCGTTTCGCGCAGCGCGCCGACGCCGGGGAACGTCGCCGGTGAGCTCACAGCACGCCCCCTTGGCGGGGCCACGGGCTCGGGGTGATCGGGCCCGTCCGGTCGCCCGCGCCGGCCAGCACCCGGTAGTGGCGCTGCTCCTCGGGCGTGAGGCTGGCGATGATGCTCTGCTGCGCCTCGGGCGGCAGCGTGTGCAGGATGGTCATCACCCGGTCCTTGCGCCGGCGCACCGCGCCGCGCGGCGGCAGGCCGGGCGTCGGTTCCAGCTGGGGCACCACGCCGCGCACGTCCTCGTCCGGCGAGCCGTCCGAGTGGCCCGCTTCGCGGTGCGCCAGCTCGGCGGCCATCGTCGCCTGGTCCTTCTCCTCCGACATGCCGATCGGGCCGATGCGGCGACCGTTGAGGAACTGCTCGACCACCGGCTCGTCGCTGGTCAGCAGCACCTCCCGGGGGCCGAACATGACCAGTTCGCGGCGGAACAGCATGCCGAGGTTGTCCGGGACCGTGCGGGCCACGGTGATGTTGTGCGTGACGATCAGGATCGTCGCGTCGATCTGCGCGTTCAGGTCGATGAGGAGCTGGCTGAGGTAGGCCGTGCGGACCGGGTCGAGGCCGGAGTCCGGCTCGTCGCACAGGATGATCTCGGGGTCCAGCACCAGGGCGCGGGCCAGGCCGGCGCGCTTGCGCATACCGCCGGAGATCTCGCCGGGGAGCTTCTTCTCCGCGCCGACGAGGCCCACCATCTCCATCTTCTCGAGCACGATCCGCCGGACCTCGGCCTCGGTCTTGCGGGTGTGCTCGCGCAGCGGGAAGGCGACGTTGTCGAAGAGGTTCATCGAGCCGAACAGCGCGCCGTCCTGGAAGAGGACGCCGAACAGCTTCCGGATCTCGTAGAGCTTGTGCTCGGAGCAGCGGACCAGGTCGACGCCGTTGATGACGATCTTGCCGTGTTCCGGTTTCAGCAGCCCGACCAGGGACTTCAGGAAGACCGACTTGCCCGTGCCCGACGGTCCCAGCATCACGCTGACCTCGCCCGGGGGGAGGGTGAGCGTGACGTCCCGCCAGATGGTCTGCTTGCCGAAGGACTTGGTCAGGCCCTCGACGACCACCTCGACGCCCATCGCACCTCCAGGTCAGCGGCCGGCTTCGCCCGACACCGGACAGGCCGGCGTCATACCGGTGCAACGAGGCCGCCCTGTCGTGGTTACTCACCAGTTGGGTTAATGCGGTCTCGGGTGGGTAACGGTGTGAGCAGGGTCATCCCGTCGCCCCTCCGGCCACCGATGGTGGGCCACGCCCGTCGGCACGGTCAAGATCACCGGCCGTAGACAGCACGAAGGCGGACACCCCGTTCGGGTGCCCGCCTTCGCGGCAGCGGTGACGCTAGATCACTTGAGCGAGATCTTGGCGCCGGCAGCCTCGAGCTTCTCCTTGGCGGCGTCGGCGACGTCCTTCGCCACGTTCTCCAGCAGCGGCTTCGGAGCGGACTCGACCAGCTCCTTGGCCTCCTTCAGGCCCAGGCCCGAGACGACCTCGCGGACGACCTTGATGACCTGGATCTTCTTGTCGCCGGCGCCCTCGAGGACGACGGTGAACTCGTCCTTCTCCTCGACCTCGGCGGCGGCGGGGCCGGCCGGGCCGGCAGCGGCAACGGCGACCGGAGCGGCGGCGGTGACCTCGAAGGTCTCCTCGAAGTCCTTCACGAACTTCGAGAGCTCCAGGAGGGTCATCTCCTTGAACGCGTCGAGCAGCTCGTCGGTGCTGAGCTTCGCCATGATGGCGGTCCTTTCTCTTTCAACGCCCGAACTGCGGCCGGGACGCGGAGTGTCTGGGTGTGATCAGCTTTCGGCCGGAGCGTCGGACTCGGCGGCGGCAGGCGCCTCCGCGGCCTTCTTCTCCTGGAGGGCAGCAGCCAGGCGAGCGACCTGGGAAGCGGGGGCCTGGAACAGACCCGCGGCCTTCGCCAGGTTGCCCTTCATCGCGCCCGCCAGCTTGGCGAGCAGCACCTCACGGGTCTCGAGGTCCGCGATGGCGGTGACCTCTTCGACCGAGAGGGGGCGGCCGTCCATGTAGCCGCCCTTGATGACCAGGGCCTTGTTGTCCTTCGCGAAGTCACGCAGTGCCTTGGCCGCGTCGACCGGCTCGCCTTCGACGAAGGCGATGGCGGTCGGGCCGACGAGCAGGGCCTCGAGGCCCTCGACGCCTGCGTCCTCAGCGGCACGCTTGACCAGCGTGTTCTTCGCAACGGTGTACGTGGTGCCCGCGCCGAGAGCGCGACGCAGCGTGGTGAGCTGCGCCATGGAGAGGCCACGGTACTCGGTCACGACAGCGGCCGAGCTTCCACGGAACTTGTCCGTGAGCTCGGCGACGGCCGAAACCTTGCTGGGCTTCGCCATGATCGCCTCCTCTCTGGGCTGGTGACAGCCGGTCGAGTGCGATCAGGCCGGGAAAAGCAAAAACGCCCCAGCGCAGCAGCACGGGGCGTGACGGGCGTGCGAGCACGCCTGGGTCTTCCTCGTTCTCCTGCGCGGGCCGCCCGCTTCGCGGGACCTTCGCTGCACGACGAGTGCCGTGCACGACCAGCGGTCTTTGGTGAACCGTCGCCAACCCTAGCAGGGGAGCTGACGGCGACCCAAATCGGTCATGATGGGACCCGTGACCGAAGAGCCGCCGAGGAACCCGCCGCCACCGGACATCGACCCGGAACAGCTCCGGCAGTTCCAGGAGTTCCAACGGTTCCAGGAGTTCCAGCGCTTCCAGCAGGCCCAAGGCGCCAACCAGCCGAGCCTGCCCCCGGGCGCCACCCCACCGCCGGGCCTCCCACCCGGCGCCACCCCACCGCCGGGAATCCCACCGGCCGCCCCACCACCGCCCGGTCCGCGCCGCAAGCCGCTGTGGCAGATCCTGCTGCGCAGCAAGCTCGTCCGCCGCCTGGTGTACCTGGTGGTCGTGCTGCTCGTCGCCTCCTACTTCTACGAGCAGTACTTCGGCGGCGACGACCCGGGCGGCGTGGCGATCGACAGCGGTGGCGTCGAGAACAACGTCATCGCGCCGGCCAACCCGTACGGCAGCAACGGCACGATCGGCCAGTTCTACAAGCACGTCGGCACCGGTGACGGCGGCCGCGCGTGCGCGTACTTCAAGAGCGACGGGCCGCGCAAGGCGTTCGCCGAGGCCTTCGGCGAGACCGACTGCCCGGCCGCGGTGACGAAGCTGAAGGACCAGGTCACCGACGTGAGCAGCTACCGGCAGCTCGGGTTCCCCCAGACGATGGTCACACCGCCCGAGTCCGGCTCCGTCGAGGTCAGCTCCTGTGCGCTGCAGGTGCGCAGCGGGCCGAAGCTGGGCAAGTTCGTGCTCACCGAGCAGACCAGCGGCGCGTGGGCGATCACCGGGTACGTCGCCGAGCCGAGTTGCCCCTGACGACGCGAAGCGCCCCTCGGCGGGAGGCCGAGGGGCGCTTCGGGTGGTTCTGACGAGCCGTGGTCAGACGGTGACCTCGTCGGACAGCAGGTTGCGCGTCCGGTTCGGGTCGACCGGGATGCCCGGGCCCATCGTGGTCGAGACGGTGACCTTCTTCAGGTACCGGCCCTTCGCCGCGGACGGCTTGGCGCGCAGGATCTCGTCCAGCGCGGCGGCGTAGTTCTCGACCAGCTTCTCCGGGTCGAACGACACCTTGCCGATGACGAGGTGCAGGTTGGCCTGCTTGTCGACGCGGAAGTTGATCTTACCGCCCTTGATCTCGTTCACGGCCTTGGCGACGTCGGGCGTCACGGTGCCGGTCTTCGGGTTCGGCATCAGGCCGCGCGGGCCCAGGATGCGGGCGATGCGACCGACCTTGGCCATCTGGTCGGGCGTGGCGATCGCGGCGTCGAAGTCGAGCCAACCACCCTGGATGCGCTCGATCAGGTCCTCGGAGCCGACCGCGTCCGCGCCGGCGGCCTCGGCCTCGGCGGCCTTGTCACCGGTCGCGAAGACGATCACGCGGGCGGTCTTGCCCGTACCGTGCGGCAGGTTCACGGTGCCGCGGACCATCTGGTCGGCCTTGCGCGGGTCGACGCCGAGCCGGATGGCGACCTCGACGGTCGCGTCCAGCTTCACCTTGGAAGTCTCCTTGGCGAGCTTGGCTGCCTCCAGCGGCGAGTAGAGCCGCTCACGGTCAACCAGCTCAGCAGCGTTCTTGTACGCCTTGCTGCGCTTCATGCTTCTGTCCTTAAAGTGGATCAGTTGTGGTGACGAGCCAGCGCGCGGCTCTCCCACGAACTACGAAAGAGAAAGGTCAGCCTTCGACGGTGATGCCCATGGAGCGGGCGGTGCCGGCGATGATCTTCGCCGCCTGGTCCACGTCGTTGGCGTTGAGGTCGACCATCTTGTTCTGCGCGATCTCCCGCACCTGGTCCATGGTCACCTTGGCGACCTTGAGGCGGTGCGGCTCGCCCGAGCCCTTCTCCACACCGGCGGCCTTGAGCAGCAGCTTCGCGGCCGGCGGGGTCTTGAGCTTGAAGTCGAACGAGCGGTCTTCGTACACGGAGATCTCGACCGGCACCACGGTGCCGCGCTGCGACTCGGTCGCGGCGTTGTACTGCTTGCAGAACTCCATGATGTTGACGCCGTGCTGACCCAGCGCGGGACCAACGGGCGGCGCGGGGTTCGCGGCCCCGGCCTTGATCTGCAGCTTGATGATCGCTGCGAGCTTCTTCTTCTTGGGAGGCATCTCGGTTCCTTTATTGCGGTGTCCGCGCGCGGCCCTGCCAGCCGCAGCGTGGCTGCCGGCTCCCCTTGTTCAGGGGAGCCGGAGTCTTGTTGTCCTGGTCAGATCTTGGAGACCTGGCTGAACGACAGCTCGACCGGGGTCTCGCGGCCGAAGATAGACACCAGGACCTTCAGCTTCTGGCCGTCCGCGTTGACCTCGCTGATCGTCGCGGGCAGCGTCGCGAACGGGCCGTCCATGACGGTGACCGACTCGCCGACCTCGAAGTCGACCTCGACGGTCGACTTCGCGGGCGTCGCGGCGCTCTTCTTGCCGGCCGCGGGCTTCTGCTCGACCTGGGGCAGCAGGAACTTCAGCACCTCGTCGATGGTCAGCGGCGACGGCTTGGAGGTCGCGCCGACGAAACCCGTCACGCCGGGCGTGTTGCGCACCGCGCTCCACGACGCGTCGTTGAGCTCCATCCGGACCAGGATGTAGCCGGGCAGCACCTTGCGCTGCACCTGCTTGCGCTGGCCGTTCTTGATCTCGGTGACTTCCTCGGTCGGCACCTCGACCTGGAAGATGTAGTCCTCCATGTCGAGGGTCTGGATGCGCGTCTCGAGGTTGGTCTTGACCTTGTTCTCGTAGCCCGCGTACGAGTGCACGACGTACCAGTCGCCGGGCGCGCGCCGCAGTGCTTCGCGCATCTCCTCGGCGGGGTCCGCGGGCTCGGCGTCGATGTCGACGACGGCGGCCTCGACGTCGCCACCGGACTCGACGTCACCGCCCGACTCGACATCGCCACCGGACTCGGCCTCGACGGGGGCGGACTCCTCGGTCTCCTCCGACGCCTCCGCCTGCTCGACGTCCTCGACGCCACCGTCGAAGTCCCGCTCGTCGGTCAGGTCGTTCAGCTCCTGGGCGTCAACGCCGCCGTTCTCGGAGGTCACTGTGGGTCTCGCTTCCTCTCATGCATCACATGTTCCGCCGCCACCCGGGGCGGCAGGCGCTCGGCTCAGCCGAACACCCTGAACATGCCCCAGGCGAAGGCCGAATCCAGGCCGAACACCAACGCCACCATGAAGGCCACGAAGACCAACACGACTCCGGTGTAGGTGATCATCTGCTTGCGGGTCGGCCAGATGACCTTCCGCAGCTCGCTGACCACCTCGCGGATGTACCGGACGATGCGGGCGAAGAAACCGACCCGCTTCTCCGAGTCCGCCCGCGAACGCGTGGGGCGGCCCTTCTTGGCCTCCTCGGCGTCGGAGTCGGCCTCGGCCGCCTTCTTCGCCTCCACGGAGTCCTTGCGGCCCGCCGGTCGCGCGGAGCCACGGCGCTCGCGCCGCGCTGCGGCGGTAACCGGCCGGGACGCGCCCTCGCGCTCTTCCGGCTGGTCCTGCTCGCGGCCCTCGCTCATGCCGTCCTCCGCTCACCATCGCGCTTCGACGCAGGGGCGACAGGACTTGAACCTGCAACCTGCGGTTTTGGAGACCGCTGCTCTGCCAGTTGAGCTACACCCCTTTGGCGCCCGGAACCCGGACACCCTGGCTGGAGACGTCCCGCACCCTCCTCACGTGGCCCGTGAGGCAGCGACTGGACGTTCCAAGACCGGAAGCATACGGCACCAAGTGCCCCTCCTTCCAACTGGCCCGGTCAGAGGGGGTGCCGGGCGCTTACCCGGTTGTGCGATCTGCCACGATTGGCGGCATGGGCACGCCTGAGACGACCACCGGGACCACCACCTCCGAGCACCAGCGGATCTCGCAGCGGATCGGCGGCATCGCCGAGTCCGCCACCCTCGCGGTCGACGCGAAGGCGAAGGCGCTCAAGGCCGCGGGCCGACCGGTGATCGGCTTCGGTGCGGGCGAGCCGGACTTCCCGACCCCTGATGCCATCGTAGCCGCAGCTCAGGCCGCGTGCGCGGACCCGAAGAACCACCGCTACACGCCCGCCGCCGGCCTGCCCGAACTGCGGGAAGCCGTAGCCGCGAAGACCAAGCGCGACTCGGGCTACGAGGTCACCGCCGCCCAGGTGCTGATCACCAACGGCGGCAAGCAGGCCGTCTACCAGGCGTTCGCCACGATCGTCGACCCGGGCGACGAGGTGCTGCTGCCCGCGCCGTACTGGACCACCTACCCCGAGGCGATCACGCTGGCGGGCGGCGTCCCGGTGCAGGTCACGGCCGACGAGTCGACCGACTACCTGGTCACGGTGGAGCAGCTGGAGGCCGCGCGCACCCCGAAGACCAAGGTGCTGCTGCTGTGCTCGCCGTCCAACCCGACCGGCTCGGTCTACACCCGCGAGCAGATCACCGCGATCGGCGAGTGGGCGCTGGAGCACGGGCTGTGGGTGATCACCGACGAGATCTACGAGCACCTGGTCTACGACGGCGCCGAGTCGGTGTCGCTGCCGGTGGCCGTGCCCGCGATGGCCGACCGCACGATCGTGCTCAACGGCGTGGCGAAGACCTACGCGATGACGGGCTGGCGGGTCGGCTGGCTGATCGGCCCGACCGACGTGGTCAAGGCCGCCGCGAACCTCCAGTCCCACCTGACCTCGAACGTGGCGAACGTGTCGCAGCGGGCCGCGCTGGAGGCCGTGTCCGGGCCGCTGGACGCGGCGCACGAGATGCGCGAGGCGTTCGACCGCCGTCGGCGCACCATCGTCGACCTGCTGTCCGCGATCCCCGGCGTCCAGTGCCCGACCCCGAAGGGCGCGTTCTACGTGTACCCGTCGGTGAAGGCGTTGATCGGCAAGACGCTGCGCGGCGCCGAGATCACCGACACGGTCCGGCTCGCGGCGCTGATCCTGGAGCACGCCGAGGTGGCCGTGGTGCCCGGTGAGGCGTTCGGCACGCCCGGCTACCTGCGGCTGTCGTACGCGCTCGGCGACGACGACCTGAAGACCGGTGTGACGCGGATGGCCGAGCTGCTGGCCGAGGTCGAGTAGCACACAGTTTCGACGCTCCGTCACGAAAGGCACCTCCAATGGGGGTGCCTTTCGTCGTATTGAGACTCATTCGCGTCACGGCGGGTAACTGTGATGTGTACCACCCTGACGGAGTGGAGGCGCCATGTCCGACCCGAGGCGGAACGGCCCGGGCACCGCCGGGTTCGTGCTCGGGCTCCTGGGTTTGGTGCTCAGCTTCATCCCGGTGGTCGGCCTCGTCGCGTGGCCGCTGGTCGTCGCGGGGCTCGCCCTCGGGCTGTTCGGCCTGGTCCGGATCTCCCGCGGGCAGGCCGACAACAAGGGGCTCGCGATCGCCGGCGTCGCGCTGTCCGCAGCGGGCCTCGTCGTCTGCGTCGCGTGGGTGGCGGTGTTCGGCCGGGCCTCGTCCGACGCCGAGAACGCGCTCGACGACCTCCAGGCGCAGGCCGACCGGGGTTCGGTGCTCCGCTACGAGGTGACCGGCGACGCGCCGGGGGCCACGGTCAGCTACTCCACCTTCGGCGACGGCGGCTCGGCCACCACCGCCGAGGAGGAGGTCGCCGCGCTGCCGTGGACCAAGGAGTTCACGGTCATGGGGACGCTCCACGGCGGGACGCTCGACGTGACGACCGGCGCCGACGGCGGCACGGTCACGTGCGAGGTGACCGTGGACGGCGAGGCGCGGAAGACCGCGACCGCGTCCGGCCCGAACGCGGTCGCGACGTGTTCGGACTTCTGACGGGTAACCCCTTTGGGTGATCGCTGTAACCGTCGGTAGAACTAGGCCGATGGTCCATTCAGTCGAACTGATCTTCACCCGAGGAGCGCAACCACCATGGCGGAACCCGACCCACCCGAGCGTGAACGCCGCCGCAAGTGGCTCGTGGTCACGGCCTCGGTGGCGCTCGTGGTGGGCGCGATCGCGCTCGTGCTGTGGACCACGGCGCCGGAACCGCCCGTCCTGGTCGTCTACCAGGTCAGCGGCACGGCCGAACGGGCCACCGTCACCTACTCGACCTTCCGCGGCGGCGAGACGCGCCAGGAGGAGCTGACCGCGCTGCCCTGGCGGCTGGAGCTGCTCGCCACCGGCGAGCCCGACCACGGCGTGCTGACCGTCACGATCGGGCCCGACGGCGGTGACGTGGCGTGCGAGGTGCGGGTGGCCGAGGTGGAGCGGCGTTCGGCGACCGCCAAGGGCCCGCACACCAGCGCGCTGTGCGGGTTCTAGGCGCCGAGCCGGACGATGGCCGACGCGCCGCCGAGCACGGACTTGCCCTCGAACGAGGCCGTCACGTTGACCTTGACCGTCCCGTCGTCGAGGACCTTGGTCACCTTCGCGGTGACCTCCACCAACGCGCCCTTGTCGTCGTCGGGCACCGGGACGGGCCTGCCGAACCGCACGCCGTACTGGACGACGGCGCCGGGGTCGCCGACCCACTCGGTGACGATCCGGACGGCCATGCCCATGGTGAGCATCCCGTGCGCGATGACGCCGGGCAGGCCGACCTCGCGGGCGAACCGCTCGTTCCAGTGGATCGGGTTGAAGTCGCCGGACGCGCCCGCGTACCGGACCAGGTCGGCGCGGGTGATGCGCAGCGACAGCGGCGGCAGCTCGTCGCCGACGGAGACCTCCGATGCGCGGATCACGCGTCCTCCCCCCGCACCACGAGCGTGCAGCGACCGGTCGTGACGGGCTCGCCGTCCTCGGTGCCGACCTCGGCCCGGATCGCCAGCATGTCGTTGCCCATCCGCGACGTGATGCCGTCCACGTGCAGCACGGTGGTGAGGCGGTCGCCGGCGACGATCGGGCGGTGGTGGACGAACGCCTGGTCGCCGTGCACCACGCGGCTGTAGTCCAGGCCCAGGTCGGGGTCCTCGACCAGCACGTCGTTCGCCTTCATCGACACGATGATCGCGAACGTGGGCGGCGCGATGACGTCGCGGTACCCGGCCGCGCGGGCGGCTTCGGGGTCGCGGTGCAGCGGGCTCGTCTCGCCGACCGCCTCGGCGAACTCGCGGATCTTCTCGCGGCCGACCTCGTAGGGCGGCGACGGCGGGTAGGAACGTCCGACGAAGGACTGGTCGAGAGGCACGCGCAGCAGGTTATACGCGACGAGGCCCGCCCCGGATCCCGGGACGGGCCTCGTCGTGCGCCTGGCTACCGGCTCAGCGGGTTTCCTTGTGAGCGCGGTGGGTCTTGCAGTTCGGGCAGAACTTCTTGATCTCCAGGCGGTCCGGGTCGTTGCGCCGGTTCTTCCTGGTGATGTAGTTCCGGTGCTTGCACTCCTCGCACGCGAGGGTGATCTTGGGGCGTACGTCGGTTGCAGCCACGGTCCTTGCCTTCCTAGAGCTCGTGTGCCCCGACCCGACCGGGCGACCAGTGCGGGCTTACCGCCTGGCGGGGATCTAGCTGAGTAGCGGTGGCCGGACTTGAACCGGCGACACAGCGATTATGAGCCGCTTGCTCTACCAACTGAGCTACACCGCTTTACACAACACGGCCGCGATGCTCGTGCACCGCGGCCAGTTGTGGAGCCCCTTTACGGAATCGAACCGTAGACCTTCTCCTTACCATGGAGACGCTCTGCCGACTGAGCTAAAGGGGCTTGCTCTTGCGGAGCCATGAGAACTCTACAACAGGCGTGCCGTGGAAAGGAAATCGGGGGGTCCTCCTAGTGGACCAGGGTGAGCACCGTCTCATCCCGGGCACCCCTGACCTGGACCGTCCGCGCCCGCAACCAGGCCTCGAAGCGGTCCTCGGACAGCGGCCGGGAGATCAGGTAGCCCTGCGCCACGTCGCAGCCCATGCCGACGAGCTGGTCGCGCGCGGCGTCGTCCTCGACGCCCTCGGCGACCACCGTGAGCCCCAGCGAGTGGCCGAGCTCCACGATCGACCGGACCACCGCCATGTCACCGAGGTCGGTGCCCATGCCGAGGACGAAGCTCTTGTCGATCTTCACCTCGTCCACCGGCAGCTGCCTCAGGTACGCCAGCGACGAGTAGCCCGTGCCGAAGTCGTCCACGGCCAGCACGACGCCCATCTGGTGCAGCCGCCGCAGCACGGGCAGGGCGCGTTCGGGGTCGGCCATCACGCCGGACTCGGTCAGCTCGAACGTGAGCAGCTCCGGCGGCACCTCGTGGCGCTTCAGCGCCGCCGCCACCCGGTCCGGGAACTCCTCGTCGGCCAGCGTCCGCACGGACAGGTTCACCGCGATGGACATCCGCAGCCCGCGGTCGATCCAGAGCCGCACCCGCGCCAACGCCGTGTCCATGACGAAGTCGGTGAGCACGTCCACCAGGCCGGTCGCCTCGACGGCCGGCACGAACTCGTCCGGGTCGACGCGGCCGAACTCGGGGTGCTTCCACCGCACCAGCGCCTCCGCGCCGACCACCTGGCGGCTCGGCAGCGCGACCTTCGGCTGGTAGTGCACGGAGATCTGGCCGTTCTCCAGCGCGGACCGGAACTGCGTCACCAGCTGGAAGCGGCGCAGGAAGATCTGGCCCATGCTCGGCGCGTACTGGCGCAGCGGCTCGTTGTCGCTGGTCGCCCGGACCGCCACGTCGGCGCGTTGCAGCAGCGCGTCGGGGTCCGGCTCGTCGACCTCGCAGTCCGCGGTGGTGGCCCAGCCGACGACCGCGCCCGCCTCGACGGTGAGCCGGTCGACCGGGTACGGCACCGAGAGCGCGGCGCGGAGCCGTTCGGCGATCTCCTGGATCTGCTCGGCCTGCCGGTCCAGCAGCAGCGCGGCGAACGCGCCGCCCTCCAGCCTGGCCAGCGGCACCTCCGGACCAAGCTCGTCGCGCAGCCGGCGGCCGGCGGCGACGACCATCCGGTTGCCCCACGCCTGCCCCAGCGCGTCGGAGACGGTGGACAGCACGTCGAGGTCGATGCGCACCACCACGGCCGTGTTCGCCTCGCGCATGGGCTCGCTGGCGGCCTCGCGGAAGCCGGGCCGGTTGAGCAGGCCGGTCAGCGGGTCGTGGTAGGCGTCGTGGCGCAGCCGGGCGAGCAGGCGGCGGTTGTCCACGGCGGTGGACAGGTGGCTCGCCAGCGTGCGCAGGAGCTGGATGTCGGCCTTGCCGAAGCCGCGCCACCGGCTGAGCCGGTCGTGCACCTCGACCGCGCCGAGCAGCTGGGTCGCCCCGCGCAGCGGCACGACCAGCGCTTCCTGCGCGTCGCGGCGGACCAGGGCCTCGGAGACCTCTTCGCCGGCGTCCACGATGCGGAAGTACCGCACCTGCGCGCCGGGCAGCTGGAGCATGGCGTCCTCGCGCAGCACGCGCGGGTCGTCGCGGCGCATGCCCGGCGGCAGCGGCTCGCCCGAGACCAGCGTGCGCATCGGGGCCTGCGGGTCGGTGCGCAGCCGCAGCACGACGCGGTTGGCGTTCAGCTGCTCGCGGATGCGCTCGGCGATGAGCTGCCAGTCGTCGTCCTCGTCGCTGCCGTCGTCCTCCTCCTGGTTCGCGCCGCGCGGTCCGGTGACGTGGCGGCCCGAGCGGGCCACCCGCAGCGACACCTCGCTGAGCGCCTCCAGGTCGCGCTGCTCGCGCAGCAGGCCGGAGTAGGCCAGGTAGATGGCGGTGATGCCGAGGAAGACGAGGCCGATCAGCAGGCCGCCCCACGGCGCCTTGTCGGCGATCTCGTAGCCGGCCAGGCCCGCGGAGGTGTTCAGCAGGGCCACCACGAGGGTCTGGAGCACCAGGCGCAGGCTCGGCGCGACCCGCATGCCCTTGCCCATCATCCGCAACGCGGTCAGGCCGAGCACGCTGGCCAGCAGCGGCACCGCGATCGTGCCGATGAACGCGCCCGCCCAGAACGGGCCTTCCGCACCGAGGAACCGCTTCACGAGCTCGGCGACCGCGAAGGCGACCGAGATCTCCATGAACATCAGGCCCGCGTTGTAGACGGCGCGGTCGAGCACGCGGCGGCCGAGCAGCGTGCCCACGCCCGCGACCACGTGCGCGGCGAGCACGATCTCGAACGGCGCGACCAGCAGGCCGAGCACGAGCGGGATCTCGGTGAACGAGATGGTCCAGGCCACTCCGCTGCGCACGTCGACGTTGATGGCCAGCTGCTCGGCGAGCAGGAACCCGATCACCAGCAGCGGGCCGGTCCACCACAGGTCGACGTCGGGGTCGGTGTCCGGCAGCCAGCTGCCCACCAGGAACGCGGACAGCGCGCCCGCGACGAGGAGCAGGACCGCGAACACGCTGAACGCGCGGTTCGTGGACCGGGGCGGCGCGCTGGGCGCCGTGGCCGACGCGTGGTCGGACATCCAGCCTCCTCGTCGGCCGTCGTCGCGGTGGGCCGGGTCGCGGCCTACGGGCTCCGGGCGTGACTGAGGGGCCCCGAACACCGACCAGGACCCCTCCAAGGCTGCCAATGTACCCCGGTCGGGGGACGAAATGGCAGGTCGTGTAGCGCAACGCCACCAGAAGTAACAGATCGGATCACACGATCAGTCGGCCCTGGATCACCGTCACGGCCTGTCCGGCGAGCCGTACGCGATCTTGGTCCAGAGTGGTCCGGACCAGCCCACCGCGGGCCGACGCCTGCTCGGCCAGCAGGTTCGCCCGACCGAGCCGCGGCGCCCACCACGAGGCGAGCGTGCAGTGCGCGGAACCGGTTACGGAATCCTCCGGGACTCCGTAGGAGGGGTAGAAGCACCGGCTCACCACGTCGAGCCCCGGCCGGTCGCCCGGTGCGGTCACGATCACACCGCGCCCGGGCACCTCGGCCAGCGCGGCGAAGTCCGGGCGGAGCTCGCGGACCTCGTCGGCGGAGGCGGCTTCCACCAGGACGTCGGACACGGCCTGAGCGACGGCCCTCACCGTGACGCCCGGCAGGCCCGCGCGCAGCGGCGTGGTCATCTCGATCGGCTCCGCCGGGTCGGCCGGGAAGTCCATCTCCACCCAGCCGTCCTCGGCCGCGCAGGTGAGCACGCCGCTGCGGGTGTCGAACCTGCGGCTGCCGCCGAGCACGTGCGCGGCGGCCAGGGTGGCGTGACCGCACAGGTCCACCTCGGCGACGGGCGTGAACCAGCGCAGCGGCACCGGGTCCTCGTGGTCGATCCGCACGAACGCCGTCTCGGCGTGCTTCATCTCGGCGGCGACGGCCTGCATCCACCGCTCGTCCGCCGGGCCGTCCAGCAGCACCACGCCCGCCGGGTTGCCCGCGAACGCGCGGTCGGTGAACGCGTCGACCACGTACAGCTCCACGGCGGCAATCTACGTCGCGAACGGGTTAGCTGGCAGACGTGGACCCGTTACTGCCCGACATCACTCTTGTCGACGACCCGTACTCCTTCTCAGAGCTGTCCGAGGACGCCCTGAACGCCTCCTGGGGCGCGCTGCGCACGCACTCGTTGCACTGGCACCCCGGCGCGGATTTGGACGACCTGCTGCGGCGGTGGCCGCTGAGCGGAGGCGGCGATCACGACACGGCCGCGCTGGTGACCGTGCCCAGTCGTGCGGTCGAGGCCGCGGACGTGCTGGCGCGGCACGGTTACGCGCCGTTGCTGGTGACCGCCGCCCGACTGCCCGGCCGTGGCTTCGACCGCCGTTCGACGGCGCGGATCGTGCCGTTGACGCAGGAGAACCTCGACGCGGCCGTGGAGCTGAACGTGGAGACGCTCCGGTTCGACAGCCTGTTCGGCATGGTCACCGCCCGGCCGTCCAGCGCCGAGCGGCTGCGCGAGCACATCGCGTCGCTGCTGGAGCGGCCGGAGCCGTGCGGGTGGTTGGCGGAGCGCGACGGGGAGGTCGTCGGGTTCGTCTACTACGACCTGCCCGGGCACGCGGAGTGGATCGCCCCGCGGACGTCCGTGCGGCCGGTGGCCTACCTCGGGTTGCTCGGCGTGCGGCGGGACGCGCGTGGCGGCGGCATCGGCGCGGCGCTGGCCGACCACGCGCACGGGTTGCTGGACGAGGCGGGCGTCGGCGTGACGCTGCTGCACCACGCCCTGCCCAACCCCCTGTCCGCACCGTTCTGGTACTCCCACGGCTACCGGCCGCTGTGGACGACCTGGCAACGCCGGCCCGCCCGTTAGCCCTGCTCGCCCGGTGGACTGAACGGAGCAGCCGCCCGGCGTGGCGCCGTCGTCCGAACGGCGCAGGAGGGGACAGTGGGTGCAACCCTCGTCCACCCGAGTGAACTTGTCCGGGCGGGGTACTCGAAGCGCAGGTCCAGACCTCTTACATGACGAGGAAGCAGGTACGGGAAGGACGGGCGAGGGGGCCGCCATGAACGTTGCGAGGGAGTTGTCCGGCCGGGCGAAATCCATGCTCCGCGCCGTTGCCGCTGGTCGGGCTGAGCTGTCGGGGGGACGCGAGCCTGACCTGTACGTGGACGGGTTGCCGTGCTGCGACCAGATGGTCACGCACGACCTGGTCCACGCGGGGCTGCTGCGGGCCCGGCGGGCGGTGGGTCTGGACGAGCGCACGGACGCCGAGCTGACCGAGGCGGGCCGAGCCGCCATCGCGTAACCCTCGAACAAGCGTTCGATATGGGTTATGCTGCAGTCGAGGCCGGCACGCAAGCGAGAGGAAGCGCTTGCGCGTCGGCCTCACCTACGTCCACACCAGCCACCAGGACCCAACTCCGGGCCGATCGCCAAGACCCCACCGACGATCCCACCCGATCGTGCCCCCACCACCCACGAACCGGCCGTCACCTGCCCACGCGACCACCTACGAACCGGCCGTCACCTGCCCACGCGACCACCTACGAACGGGGGTCCGGGGGCAGCGCCCGCCGGGCGGGGTCTGGGGGTTGCACCCCCAGAGGGCACAACGCAAAACCCCTGCTCGCGCTTTCTGCGAGCAGGGGTTCCTGTTTTGCGTGGCGGGTAGAGGATTCGAACCTCTGTAGCTTTCGCGACGGATTTACAGTCCGCTCCCATTGGCCGCTCGGGCAACCCGCCCCGCGCCCGGTGGTGCCGGGTGCGGTGCAGACAATACATAAGCCCGTGGGGGCATGCGCAACCGGGTTCCCCGGTAGGCTTCCGGGCGGTTCCAGACCCACCTACGCGGAGGTACCGAGCACGTGGCAGACCCGTCGTTCGACGTGGTGAGCAAGGTCGACCGCCAGGAAGTCGACAACGCGCTCAACCAGGCCGCCAAGGAGCTGAGCACCCGGTTCGACTTCCGCGGCACGGGGACTCAGGTGTCCTGGGCGGGCGAGGAGGCGATCGCCTTCCAGTCCGAGACCGAGGAGCGCTGCCGGGCCGCGATCGACGTCTTCCAGGAGAAGCTGGTCAAGCGCGGCATCTCGATGAAGGCCTTCGAGATCGGCGACCCGGCCCTGTCGGGCAAGGTGTTCAAGGTGACCGGCAACCTGGTCCAGGGCATCTCGAGCGAGAAGGCCAAGGAGATCGCGAAGAAGGTCCGCGACGAGGGCCCCAAGGGCGTGCAGGCGCAGATCCAGGGCGACCAGCTGCGCGTCACGGGCAAGAAGAAGGACCACCTGCAAGACGTGATCGCCCTGCTCAAGAGCTCCGACTTCGGCATCGCCCTCCAGTTCACCAACTACCGATGAAGGGCATCATCCTCGCCGGCGGCAGCGGCACGCGGCTGCACCCGATCACCCAGGCGGTGTCGAAGCAGCTGCTGCCCGTCTACGACAAGCCGATGGTGTACTACCCGCTCTCGGTGCTGATGCTGGCGGGCGTGCGCGAGGTGCTGCTCATCTCGACCCCGATGGACCTGCCACTGTTCCGGCGGCTCCTCGGTGACGGCTCGCAGTTCGGCCTGAGCATCTCCTACGCGGTGCAGCCTCACCCGAACGGGCTGGCCGAGGCGTTCGTCATCGGCGCGACCTTCATCGGCGACGACGACGTGTCGCTGGTGCTCGGCGACAACATCTTCTACGGCCAGGGCTTCTCCAAGCTCCTGCAGCACAACGCCGCCGAGCTGGACGGCTGCGTGCTGTTCGGCTACCCGGTGAAGGACCCGGAGCGGTACGGGGTCGGCGAGGTCGACGCGGACGGCAGGCTGATCAGCATCGAGGAGAAGCCGCCGCTGCCGAAGTCGAACAAGGCCATCACCGGCCTGTACTTCTACGACAACCAGGTCGTGGACATCGCCAGGTCGCTCGAACCGTCGCCGCGCGGCGAGCTGGAGATCACCGACGTCAACCTCGCCTACCTGCGGGAAGGCCGCGCCAAGCTGGTCGACCTGGGCCGCGGTTTCGCGTGGCTGGACACCGGCACGCACGACTCGATGCTGGAGGCGGGCCAGTTCGTGCAGGTGCTGGAGCACCGGCAGGGCGTGCGCATCGCGTGCCTGGAGGAGATCGCGCTCCGGATGGGGTACATCACCTCGGAGGAGTGCTACGTGCTCGGCGAGAAGCTGGCGAAGTCCGGCTACGGCCAGTACGTGATGAACGTCGCACTGGAAGCCCGCTAGCACCGGCCGCTAGTGCCGGCGGGCCAGCTCCTCGAGCCGGCGCACGCGGTCCTCGATCGGCGGGTGGGTGGAGAACAGCCTGACCCGGTTCTCCCCCGCCCGGAACGGGCTCGCGATCATCAGGTGCGACTGCGCGACCACGGCGGGCTCCGGCGCCAGCGGCGCGGCACGCGTGCCGACGTCGATCTTCCGCAGCGCCGACGCCAGCGCCAGCGGGTCGCCGGTCAGCTCCGCGCCGGACTCGTCGGCCTGGTACTCCCGGGACCGGCTCACGGCCATCCGCACGATGAGCGCCGCGATCGGGCCGAGCACGGCGATGAGCAGGATCGCGAACGGGTTGGGCCGGTC
Organism: Actinosynnema sp. NPDC049800; assembly: GCF_040656635.1. Lineage (NCBI taxonomy): Bacteria > Bacillati > Actinomycetota > Actinomycetes > Pseudonocardiales > Pseudonocardiaceae > Actinosynnema > Actinosynnema sp. NPDC049800. The sequence continues at coordinate 73,755 of NZ_JBFAMT010000002.1, forward strand.
GTCGTCGCCCTCGCCGCCGAAGACGCTCGCGAAGATCGCCAGGTTCGCCAGCGTGCTGACCGCGCCGGCCAGCGCGCCCGCGACGCACGAGATGAGGATGTCGCGGTTGTAGACGTGCGACAGCTCGTGCCCCAGCACGGCGCGCAGCTCGCGTTCGTCGAGCAGGTCGAGGATGCCGGTGGTGCAGCAGACGGCGGCGTTGCGCGGGTTGCGGCCGGTCGCGAAGGCGTTCGGCGCGATGGTGGGGCTGACGTAGAGGCGCGGCATCGGCCGGCGCGCGGCCATGGCCAGCTCGCGGACGATCCGGTACATCGCGGGCTGCTCCACCTCGGACACCGGCCTGGCGCGCATGGCGCGCAGCGCGAGCTTGTCCGAGTTGAAGTAGGCGTAGGCGTTCACGGCCAGCGCCAGCAGCAGGCCGACGACGAGGGCCGTGCGGCCGAACAGCGAGCTGATCGCCACGATCAGCCCGCTCATGGCAGCGAGCAGCAACGCGGTCTTCAACGCGTTGAAGTGCTTGTGCACGCTTCGCCTCCGGCCTGCTCCTACGTCCCCTCCCTCAACGCGCCCGGTCGGCGCGGGGTTCCGGTACCGGGGCGTGCCGGGCGTGTGGCGGTGGTCTCGGGAGCCGGCTCGGCGCCCTCGTCCAGCGGCGGTGGCGGCGGCACGTGCGTGACCCACGTGGCGAGCACGTCGCGTTCGTGGACGAGCTCGGCCACCGCGCCCTCGCCGTCGAGGCCGCCCGTGCCGGGGTAGGAGAAGTCCGGCGCCCAGTGCAGGGCGTCGAACGGGCACGCCTCCACGCAGATGCCGCAGTACAGGCACTGGCCGTAGTCGATGGCGAACCGGTCGAGCACGTTGCGCGCACGGGGCCGGGCCGAACCGGGCTGCTGCTCGACCTCGGTGTGCGAGTCGATGTGGATGCACCAGTCGGGGCACTCGCGGGCGCAGATCATGCACACCGTGCAGTTGGCCTCCAGCAGCGCGATGACGCCTCGGGTGCGTGGTGGCAGCTCAGCCACGGGTGTCCTCCTCGTAGCGCGGGCCCCAGGACGGGTCGGGCACGCCGGGTGGCGCGGCCCGCCTGCGGCTGGGCGACGACGTGCCGTCCTCGCCCGGTTCGAGCCGGCCCGGCCACGGGCGCACCACGCGGGAGGCCAGCACGAAGTCCTTGCGCAGCGGGTGGCCGCTGAAGCCGTCCGGGAGCAGCAGGTGCGCCGGTTCGCCGTCGGCGAGGGCGATGCCGAACATCTCCGCGGCCTCGCGCTCGTGCCACGCCGCGCCCGCCCACTGGGCGGCCACGCTCGGCAGCACGTCGTCCGGGCCGAGTTCGGTGCGCAGCAGCACGCCGTCCTTGGTGTCGGGGTCGAGCACGTGCAGCAGCACGGCGTGCCGCTGTCCCGCGGCGCCGGGACGGCCCGCGTCCTCGACGCCGAGCCAGTCGAACTGCGCGCAGCCCAACTCCTCGCGCGCGTGGCGGGCGGCTTCGGACCACGCGTGCAGCGGCACGTGCGCGGTGGTCTGGCCGAACGCCGTCTTGACCTGGGCGTCGGGGATGAGGGAGGCCAGGGCCTGCGAGGCGGCGCTCACGACACCATCCGGTGCAGCGCGGCGAGGCCGTCGAGCAGGGCCTCGGGACGTGGCGGGCAGCCCGGCACGGCGACGTGCACCGGCAGCGCCTGGTCGATGCCCTTGGTGACGCTGTAGGAGTCCCAGTACGGCCCGCCGGTGTTGCTGCACGCGCCGACGGAGATCACGTAACGCGGTTCCGGCATCTCCTGGTAGGTCGCGATCACCGCGGGCAACATGGCGTCGGTGACCGTGCCGGAGACGACGAGCACGTGCGCCTCGCCCGCCGCGTGCACCGGATCGACCCCCAGCGCTTCGAGCTGCTCCGGGCGGTAGCCCTCCAGCGCCGCCATGACCTCGACGCCGCAGCAGGCCAGGCCGAGGTCGAGCACGGTGACCCGGTACGTCGTGCCCCAGTCCAAGGTGGAAACCGTCACGCGGGTGAGGTTAATACGTGGGGGCCCGCCGGGCTGCTGCCCGGGCGCGCCCCCCCCCCCCCCCCCCCCGCCCCGGGGGAGCCCC